>DASVHW010000135.1 GCA_036382395.1 Candidatus Binatia bacterium
GGCTGCGATGCGCCCCTGCATCACGGCTGGATGGGTGTCAGTGAACGCCGCCCGGCCATGCAGCCTGCCGAAATCGAAATCGGAACCGGTGTCGGGATAGCTGGCATCGGCCGCCGCCTGACCGTGGTGGAGCGCCACAAAGGCCTGCGTCTTGCGCATCATGTGGCGGGGCGGTCGTACCCAACCATAATGGAAGATGCGACCTCCAGAGCGGACCACGTGCAGCTTCTCGGCCCCGCGCCGAAAGCCTTGCGCGCCCTTCCACGACCGTATCCCGATGCCGGTGCGGACCACGCGGATTTCCTTCGCGTACCAGCCGTGCGAGGTCATGTAATGCTCGTAGTCGCCGAAGAAGTGCAGGTAGTCGAACAGCATGCCTTCGATGCGGCGATCAGCCAGGCCGCTTCGCATCCGGTCGACGAGCGGTTGCAGGTCGTCTTCATGGACGACCTCGTCGGCCTGCACGTAGAAGGCCCAGTCGCCCGTGCACGCATCCAGCGCGATGTTGGTCTGGTGCGCGTAGATGGCACCGGCGACGAAGAGACTCGTGTCCCAGACGGTTTCGATGATCTTGATCTTCGGGTCCTTGATGCTCCGCAGCAGCGCGGTGGTGCCATCGGTGGAATCGCCCGCGACCACGATGAACTCGTCGCAAATGGGCAGGATCGAGGTGATCGACTCGACCATCGGATAGTAGAGGTCGAGGGCATTGCGTACGAAGGTAAAGCCGCTGATCCGCATTGCCGCCCGAATCTAAACGATCTGGGGAGGTGGATCAATCGTGCCGGGCGCGCTATCCACTGATTGCAGATGACCACGCCGCCGCAGCACGTCCTCGTGGTCCGCACCGACCACCTCGGCGATATGTTGCTCACCTTGCCTGCGGTGCATGCACTCAAGGTGGCGTACCCTGCGTGCCGCGTCACCGTACTTGCGTCCGCAGCAAACGCGGAGGCCGCACGGCATCATCCTGACGTCGACCAAGTGGAGATCGATCCGCTTGAAGCCAAGGGCTCCGGGTTGCGCGGCGTGCGCCGCCTCGCCCAACAGATCCGTCGCCTCGGATGTGACGCCGCAGTACTGGTGCACCCGACACCGCGATTGGCGCTGGCCGTCTATCTTGCCGGCGTTTCTGTTCGTGTCGGCACGGCCTATCGCGCCTACTCGTTCCTGTTCAACCGACGCGTACGTGAGCATCGGAGACGACCGCCATGGAAACACGAAGCGATCTACAACCTCAACCTGTTTCGTTCCCTCGGAGTCACACAGGCGGGAGTATCCGGCATGGCGTGGCGAGTCGACTCGGCGGATGCCGCGCACGTCGAACGCCTGTTGCAGCTTGCCGATGTCCACAACACGAGGTTGGTGGTGATCCATCCCGGGAACGCCGGTTCGGCCCTGAACTGGTCGCCGGCGCAGTACGGCGAGTTGGGGAAGCGTTTACAGGCATGTGACGTGCAGGTGGTGATTACCGGAGGTGCGCAGGAGGTGGGGCTGACGGCGCAAGTGGCACGCATCATTGGACCGGGTGCGGTCGACCTCGGCGGGAAACTGGCGCTTCCGCAACTGGCGGCGTTGCTCAGGCGTTGCGCGCTCTACGTTGGTAGCGCGACCGGCCCCACGCATCTGGCGGCCGCCGTCGGCGTCCCGGTGGTGGCGCTCTACTCACCCCTCCGCTCGAGCGTACCGGCGCGGTGGGCGCCGGTCGGCGCGCGCGTCGAGGTGTTGCAGCCTGCGGTCGACCTGGTGTGCCCGAAGTGTCTCGGCCCGCGCTGCCCCTACTACCACTGCATGCAGAGGCATCTCAGCGTCGACGATGTGGAGCGGGCTGCGCGGCGGGCGCTTGAGACAGGGGTTGGAGGCAGTCTGCAGGGCGGCGCCGGCCGTTGACGTTTCCGGAGCCCTCCGATATGCCCGCCCTGATGCGCGTCCCGGCTGCAAACCTGCGCGCGCAGCACGACGCTTTGCGCGCCGAGCTGCGCGCCGCCTTCGATCGGGTTGTCGACGCGTCGGCGTTCATCCACGGAGCCGAGGTGGAAGCGTTCGAGCACGAGTTCGCCGCCGTGTGCGAAGTCCCGCACGCCGTCGGCGTCTCGAATGGCACCGAAGCGCTGGCCCTGGCCCTGCGCGCCCTCGCCGTCGGCCAGGGCGATTTCGTCGCCTTGCCGGCATTCACGTTCGCGGCGACCGCGGAGGCCGTCTATCATGTCGGTGCCCGGCCCGTGCTGGTCGATATCGATCCGGCGACTTTCACGCTTGATACGGAGGCGTTACGTCGTACCCTGCAGGCGCGTTCGGTTCGCGCCATTATCCCCGTACACTTGTATGGGCAGCCAGCCGCCATGGATGAGATTACGGCACTAGCGCAGGAGTGCGGCGCTGCCGTGGTCGAGGACGCGGCGCAGGCGCATGGCGCGCGTTACCGCGGGCGACGGGTCGGGGGGCTGGGCCGGCTGGGGTGTTTCAGTTTCTATCCGAGCAAGAACCTCGGGGCACTCGGGGACGCTGGCGCCGTTACCACGCACGATGCGGAGCTGGCGGCACGGCTGAGGCTACTGCGCGATCACGGTCAGACGAAAAAATATGTGCACAGCATCGTGGGCTTCAATGCGCGCCTGGACGGCTTGCAGGCAGCCCTGTTGCGGGTGAAGCTGCCCCATCTCGATCAGTGGAACGCGCGGCGGCAAGCGTTGGCCGCCGCCTACCGCCGCGGCTTGGCCGGCCTGCCGGGGATCACCCTCCCGGAAACTGCGGCGGGCCGCGAGCACGTCTATCACCTGTTCGTCGTGCGCTGCGGCGAGCGCGACGCCCTGCACGAACACCTCGACCACTGCGGGATCGCTACCGCTGTGCATTACGCCGTTCCCCTTCATCTGCAGCCGGCCTTCGCCTCATTGGGATATCGCGCCGGTGACTTTCCGGCGTCCGAAGCTGCGGCCCACGAGGTGCTGGCGCTGCCGCTGTACCCGGAGCTGACGGAAAAGGCGCTGACGTGGGTTTGTGACACGATACGGAGCTGGACTGAGGGACGACGATCGTGACCGGCACGCACGATCATGCGACGCCCGGCCGAACCCACCCGCAGCGGCGGCTCGGCACACTCATTCGACGCTTCGCCAAAGTCCGCTTGCTCGTGGTGGGCGATCTCATGCTCGACCAGTTCATTTGGGGACGCGTCGACCGCATCTCACCGGAGGCGCCCGTGCCGGTGGTCCAGGTGACGCGCGAGACGTTTCATCTGGGCGGCGCGGCCAACGTCGTACACAACATCCAAGCGCTGGGCGGACAGGCGACGGCATGCGGCATCATCGGCCGCGACACCGCCGGCCGCCGGCTTGCGGGGGAACTCAAGCGCATCGGCGCGGGCACCGCCGGCGTGATTACCTCTCGGAGCGCGATCACAGTGCGCAAGACGCGCATCATCGCCCACAACCAGCAGGTGGTTCGCTTCGACCGCGAGCAGCATGTCCACCCCGGCCACGCGGCCGCGGCACTTGCCCGGTTTCTGCAACGCCACGTGTGGGATTTCGATGCCGTGGTACTGTCCGACTACGGCAAGGGCGTAATCACCAGCGAGCTGCTGGCGACCCTGCGGGCGGCACGGGAGCGGCGCACGTTCCGCTTGATTGTCGATCCCAAGAAGCCAAACTTCCCGCACTACGCCGGTCTCACCCTCGCGACCCCGAATCTCCTCGAGGCGTCGGAGGCCGCCGGCGTCGAGATCCGAGATGACGCCAGCCTCGCGGCCGCCGGTCAGCGGTTGCTGGAAAAGTGGCAGGCCGAGGCCATCCTCATCACCCGTGGCGAGCACGGCATGACGTTATTCACGCGGGACGCGGCGGCCCGGCACTTCCCGACGGCGGCCCGTCAGGTGTTCGACGTGACCGGCGCGGGTGACACCGTGGTCGCGGCGTGCGCACTGGCGTTGGCGGCCGGCGCAGACCTGAATGAGGCGGCTCTGCTGGCGAACCATGCCGCCGGGGTCGTCATCGGAAAACTCGGCACGGCGACGCTGAGCGCGGCGGAACTCCGGCGCGCCCTGCTGGCGGATGGAGTGGGTGAATCATGAAAAGCATGACCGGATTCGGCCAGGGGGCATGGCAGGGCGACGGCTGCAAGATCAGCGTCGAGATTCGCAGCGTCAATCAGCGCTTTCTCGAAACGCGCTTCAACATGCCGCGCGAGTACATGCCATCAGAGGCGGAGCTGCGGCAGCTGGTGCAAGCGGCGGTAGCGCGCGGCAAAGTCGACGTGAACATCAGCCGTTCGGGAACCGCGGCCGGCGACTTTGCGGTCGAGGTCAACACGCCCCTGGCACGTGCGTACGTCGATGCCTGGCGGCAGATGCAGGTGGCGCTCGGCCTCGGCGGCGAGGTCGATCTGCAGTTTCTTCTGGCGCGTCCCGATCTCGTGCGCATCGTCGAACGGCGCGGCGAGTCCACCAACGAGTTGCCGCGCCTCCGTCAGGCCGTGCAGCAGGCCCTGCACGCCTTCGACCATGAGCGCGAGCGCGAAGGACGGGCGCTGGCGCGCGACATGCGACAGCGGGTACAGCGATTGCGCAAGCTGGCTCGCCGGATGCGCGCCCGGATTTCGGCCGCGGCTCCGGAGGCCGCCAAGCGCCTGCGGCAGCGGGTGCAGGCGCTGCTGGAGGGCGCGACGGTCGACGCAGAACGCCTGGCGCAGGAGCTCGCCTTCGTGCTCAGCCGGGGCGACATTACCGAAGAGCTGGTGCGCTTGGAGACCCACCTCAGCGCCTTACAGACACTGTGCAGCAGCGACGAGCCGGTCGGGAAGCGCATGGATTTCTTGCTGCAGGAGATCCACCGCGAGGTGAATACCATCGCCTCGAAGAGCAACGACCTCGGGCTCACCGATCTCAGCCTCGAAGCCCGCGGCGAAATCGAGAAGCTGCGCGAGCAGGTACAGAATGTGGAGTGAAGCTGGCGGAGGACGGCTTATGGCTTATGGCATATCGCTTATGGTCCAAATCTCTTCCGAACCATAGGCCATCAGCCATAAGCCGTCCTGCGCCACGCGCGTGATTTGTCAGCCCGATCTCGCTAGAATCCTATCGTGTTGATCACCATTTCCGGCCTTCCAGGTAGCGGTAAGACCACAGTGGCTCGGCTGCTGAGCCAACACCTCCGTGTGCCGCACGTCTATGCCGGCGACCTGTATCGTCGCGAAGCTGAGGACCGCGCGCTGTCCCTCGAGGAGTTCAACCGGCTGGCCGAACAGGATCACTCCATCGATCGGGTGCTCGACGCCAAGATGGCCGAGTATGCACGCCGGGGCGAGGTGATTCTCGAGGGTCGTTTGGCAGGATTCATTTCCCTGCAAGAAGGGATCGATGCGCTCAAAGTGTGGCTGACCGCCAGTGACGAAGTGCGGGCCCGCCGCGTGGCCCAGCGCGAAGCGCGGGACTGGCACGAGGTGGTGCGATTGAACGGGGCGCGTCAGAACTCCGACGCCAAGCGCTACAAGGAAATCTACGGTTTTGATTTGAACGATACCTCGATTTACGACGTGGTGTTGAACAGCGACGATCAAAACCCGGAGCAGCTGGCCGATAGGATTCTGGCGTGCGTGGCCGAACGCTTTGGCCGCGGCAAGGTGCCGAGGGTGAGCCGATGAACTTGAACGGCTTGATCGAACGCGTGCGGGGCTACGACAGCAGCGCCGACATCGATCTCATCCGCCGTGCCTACGACTTCTCGGCCGCCGTGCACAAGGGCCAGAAGCGTTTGTCGGGTGAGCCCTACCTGACCCACCCGGTCGAGGTCGCCGGCGTCATCACCGATCTCAAGCTCGACGTGGCCAGCATCGTCACCGGGCTGCTGCACGACACCGTGGAAGATACGCTGGCGACGTTGCCCGAGATCGAGGAGAAGTTCGGTGCGGACATCGCGGCGCTCGTGGATGGGGTCACCAAGATCAGCCAGATCAGCTTCAGCAGCCGTGAGGAAAAGCAGGCGGAGAATTTCCGCAAGATGATCCTGGCGATGGCGCGCGACATTCGGGTCATCCTGATCAAGCTGGCGGACCGCACCCACAACATGCGCACCCTCAACCACCTGCCGCCCGAACGCCAGCTGGAGATCGCCCAGGAGACCCTCGATATCTACGCGCCGCTGGCGCACCGCCTCGGCATTTACTGGATGAAGAGCGAGTTGGAAGACAACTCGCTGCGCTACCTGCGTCCCGAGGTGTACTACCAGCTCAAGCGCAATGTGGCCAAGAAGAAGGCGGAGCGCGAGCATTACATCCAGGAGGTCATCTCCATCCTCTCGAAACGCCTGGAGGCAAACGGCATCGAGGCGGAGGTTACCGGCCGCCCCAAGCACTTCTACTCCATCTACCAGAAGATGCAGGCGCAGAACCTGCTGTACGACCAGATCTACGACCTGGTGGCCTTCCGCATTGTCGTCGACACGGTGCAGGAGTGCTACGCGGCCTTGGGGGTGGTGCACGCCGAGTGGAAGCCGATTACGTCGCGCTTCAAGGACTACATCGCGCTGCCCAAGTTCAACATGTACCAGTCCCTGCACACCACCGTCATCGGTCCCTACGGCGAACGCATGGAAGTGCAGATCCGCACGCACACCATGCACCGCGTCGCCGAAATGGGCATCGCGGCGCACTGGCGCTACAAGGGCGGCAGGCAAGTGGCCGAAGAAGATGCGCAGCGGTTCACCTGGCTGCGGGAGCTGCTCGAGTGGCAACAGAATGTCCAGGACCCGCAGGAGTTCATGCGCTCGGTCAAGGAGGACCTGTTCAGCGACGAGGTCTTCGTCTTCACACCCAAGGGCGACCTGCTCAGTTTCCCGGAAGGCTCCACGGTCATCGACTTCGCCTATCGGATTCACTCGGAAGTGGGTCAGCACTGCGCCGGGGCGCGCGTCAACGGCCGACTGGTCCCGTTCCGCTACGCCTTGCGCAGCGGGGATACGGTGGAGATCATCACCACGACCAGCCAGACGCCGAGCAAGGACTGGCTCAATTTCGCCAAGACCAGCCGCGCCAAGGCCAAGATTCGCAACTGGATCAAGCACCAGCAACGCACGCGCAGCGTGGCGGTCGGGCGCGAGATTCTCGAGCGCGACCTGAGCCGCTACCGCCTCGATCTCGGCAAGTTGCGGAAGGACGGCCGGCTGGCCCGGCTGATCAGCGACATGTCGGAGCGCGATGAAGAGACGCTGCTCGCCAGCCTCGGGTACGGCAAAATCACCTCGCATCAGGTGCTGGCCAAGCTGCTGCCGCCGGAATCCCTGCAGCAGCGGCCGGCGCCGGAAGAAAGCACCCTCAAGCGCCTGTTTCGCAAGATGGCGGGCCAGAATAAGGCCGGGGTGCGGGTCAGCGGTGTGGAGGACATGTTGGTGCGCTTCGGCAAATGCTGCGATCCGTTGCCGGGCGAACGCATCCTCGGCTTCATCACGCGCGGACGCGGCGTCACCGTGCATTCGGTCGACTGCCCACGCGTGCTGGAAAGCGATCCCCAGCGGCGCATCGAAGTCGTGTGGGAAGACGGCGCAGCCGGGCCGCGGCCGGTGACGGTCGAGGTGATGTGCATCGACGAGCCGGGCCTGCTGGCCGCCATGAGCAAGGCCATCAGCGCCGCCGGGGTGAACATCAGCCGCGCCCACGTGCGCAGCGTGGCCGACAAGAAGGCGGTCAATACTTTCGAGGTGGTGGTGAGCAGCGCGGATCAGCTGAACCGCGTCATCCGCTCCATCGGCAAGGTGCGCGGCGTCATGAAGGTGGCACGGGCAAGGGGATAGCCGTCAGCGATCAGCGGTCAGCTTGAAGGGATGAGGATTTTATGGACATCTTCCGCGCTGAAGGCTGAGAGTCTGTGAGGAAATTGGTACGAAGGCAAATGAGATTTCGTCAGCACACTCTGTGTGAGCGGCCGAAGGTCGCCCATGGTGGTATAGGCTTCCAGCCTGTACCAGTGAACGTGCGGCCGAACGGCCGCCGGGTTCGTACAGGCTGGAAGCCTATACCACCGGCATTGCGCCTCTTTGGCGCAACCCAAGGCAGAATCGCCGTGGTCGCGGACCACGCATTTCCTCACAGCCTCTGAGTGCTGATCGCTGAAAGCTGACGTCATGAAAAACGCGATTGCAACCGACAAGGCACCGCAGGCTATCGGCCCCTACTCACAGGCGGTGCGGGTGGGGCCGTGGGTGTTTCTCTCGGGGCAGATCGGCCTCGATCCTGCCCGCGGCGAGCTGGTGCCGGGCGGGGTAGTCGCCGAGGTGACGCAGGTGTTGGAGAACCTGCGTGCGGTACTGGCCGCCGCAGGCACATCACTGGACGCTGTCGTCCGGACGACGATTTACCTCGTCGATCTCGCGGATTTCAGCCGCGTCAACGAGGTGTACGCAGGGGTCTTCGCCGCCCCGTTCCCGGCCCGTGCAACGGTCGGGGTTGCGGCCTTGCCGCGCGGCGCCCGGGTCGAGATCGATGCGATTGCGGTGCTGGCTGCAAGCTGAATGCTGACAGCCGAGAGCTGCCTTACGCGGCGCGCCGTTGAGCGGCCTTGATCACTTTGCCGGAACGGATGCAGCGTGTGCAGGCCAGAATGGCCCGCACGGTGCCATTGACATTGGCACGCACCCGCTGCAGGTTTGGGCGCCACGTCCGCTTGCTGCGGTTGTTCGCGTGGCTAACGCTGTTGCCGACGGAAGGGTGTTTGCCGCAAATATTACACTCTCTTGCCATGATTCATCCTCACGCAGGAGTCGCTAGCACACGACGGGAGGCGCTGCAACGTGATGGCTGATATGCCGATCCAGAATACGCCGCCGCTTGACGGCTATCTGCGCGAGCAACTCGCGCCCCGTTTCCGCGCTTTGGTCACGGCGACCGCGGAGAAAGTGGCGATGGCGCAGCACGAACTCGATGAGTTGCGGGCAGCCACCGGTACCATGCTCTGGGAGGTGACCGGGCCGTCGCTGCCGGTGTCGTGCTACGTCAACATTGCCGGCGGCGAGATGAAGGTGGAGGACCACCCGCTCGCCGAGCCGTTCATGACCGTTTCGCAATCCGAGGCAGACTGGGCCAGGTTCACTGCCGGCGTGGCCCAGACCAGCTTCCTGTCCGGCCAGAGCCGGCGTCCGTTCGGCCGTTCACGCATCGACCGCATGCGCAGCGTCAAGGGCGCCCTCCGTTTCGTCTTGACCGGGTTGCCCGACGGTGGCACGTGGACCTTTACGCTGTATTTCGGTTCCGGTCCCCGGCCCACCGAGCCGCAGGCCACAGTCACCGTACCGGCCGATCTCGTTCCCCAGATTCAATCCGGCCAGCTCGACCCACAGCTCGCCTTCATGCAGGGGCAGGTGAAGGTGAGCGGCGATATCGGACTGGTGATGCAGTTTGGCATGGCGCTCTTTCTGTGATCCAGAAAGAACCCCGAAGCCTGAAGCGGAAGGATGATCGGAGTGCGGCGGTTACGACGCCCGCAAGGCGGCAACCTGATGGCTCAGCCGGGAAATGTACCGCGCCGCGCTGTTACGGTGGAGCACCCCCTTGGTCACTGCCTTCTGCACCGTCGTCATGACGGAACGCAGCTTGGTCTCGGCCGTGGCCAGGTCTTTGCCGGCTATGAGCTCACGCAGGTCCCGTACGGCGTGACGCACATGCGTTTGGATGACCTGATTACGGGCGTGATGCTTCACGCTCTGACGGTGTCGTTTGATGGCAGATTTGTGACGTTGGGCCAACGGCGTTCTCCTCGCTGCAGTTGCTAGTCGGTAGTCGGTTAGCATACGTCCGCTGGAGGGTCAATTCGCGGGAGGGTCGCGGGAGGGTCGGGAGAGTCGATGGTTGATAATCGATAGTGCGGAGCTCACTCGACCTTTTGACTATCAACTTGCACCAATCGCATGACTGAAAACCGCCGCATCGCCCGCGCCGCTGGATTGGTGGGCTTTTTTACGCTGATCAGCCGCATCGGTGGCCTCGTGCGCGATGCCGTCATCGGGTACTCCTTCGGCACCGGTGTCGCCGCCGATGCCTTCTTCGTGGCCTTCCGGATACCGAATTTGTTGCGCCGCTTGGTCGCCGAAGGCGCGATGAGCGTGGCCTTCGTTCCGGTCTTCACCGACTACCTCACCAACCGCTCGCGTGAGGCGGCGGTTGAGGCCGCGGCGGCTCTGGCGACGCTCATGGCCGTTGTCCTCCTCGTGCTCACCCTGATTGGCGTGGCGTTCGCGCCGGTGTGGACATCGCTTTTCGCGCCCGGATTTGCCGGCGAACCCGGGAAGCTCGCGCTGACGGTCACGCTCACGCGGTGGGTGTTTCCGTACATCTTTCTGGTCGGTCTGGTGGCCTTGGCCTCGGGCATCCTCAATTCCCTTCGCCATTTTGCCGCGCCGGCGATGGCGCCCATTTTCCTGAACCTGTCGATCATCGCCGCGGCCCTCCTCGTGTGCCCGCGATTGAGGGTGCCGGTCCACGGGCTCGCCTACGGGGTGTTGGTCGGCGGTGTCCTGCAACTGCTCCTCCAGATTCCGCCGCTGCTGCGCCACGGGGTGCGGATCATGCCGCGGTGGCAGCCCGGGCACGAAGCGGTGCGGCGCGCACTCCGGTTGATGGCTCCTATGGTGTTTGGCGCCGCGGTGTACCAGATCAACCTGATGATTGGCACCATGCTCGCATCGGTCCTGCCGAGCGGCAGTGTGTCGTATCTCTGGTACGCCGATCGCGTCTTCGAGTTCCCGCTCGGCATCTTTGCGGTGGCGCTGGGAACAGCGGCGCTCCCCAGCTTCTCGGCGCAAGCGGCACGTGGCGCGTACGCTGAACTGCGGCACAGCATGTCCTTCTCCATTCGCATCACCAACGTCATCGTTGTGCCCGCGACCGTGGGCATGCTGGCGCTGGCGACACCGATCGTGTCCGTGCTGTTCCAGCGCGGCGCGTTTGGCGCGGAAGAAGTCGCGCTGACCACGCAGGCGCTTTACGCCTTTGCTGTCGGGCTGTGGCCCGTGTCTATGGTGCGCCTGGTGGTTCCGGCCTTCTATGCCATGGAGGACACGCGCACCCCGGTGATCGCGGCTGCCTGGGCATTCGTTGCCAACTGTGGCTTCAGTCTGCTGCTGATGGGGCCGGTGCGGGCCACAGGGGAATCCCGGCTCGCGGATACCATCGCGGCCGTCAGTCAGGTGGCGTCTGTTGTCGACCTGCGCCACGCTGGCCTGGCGTTGGCCACGTCGCTTGCGGCAACCGTGAATCTGCTCCTGCTCGGTTTGGCGTTACGGCGACGCCTCGGTGCGTTGGGCGGGTCCGAGATCCTGCTCTCGTTCTTGCGGAGCTTGGCGGCGTCGCTCGCGATGATTCCCGCTGTGCGTTACGTCGCCGGCCTGACGGACTGGTCGCAGCGTGGGGCCATCCTGGTGCATGCCGGTGTGCTGGCGCTGGCTCTGGTTGTCGGTATCGCCGTGTTCGCGTGCGTGGCGATCGCGCTGGGTGGGGATGATGTGCGGACGCTGACGCGATTGCTGCGCCAGCGCTTCGTGCGTCCGGCGCTTTAGTCGGCGCGCCGCCATCCAACGCGTGTCCTGAGCGGAGTCGAAGAGGGTGCGGTCCCGCTGAAGAGACGCTGGGCGCAGCCCCTTAGACTTTGCCTTTCGCCTCTTCCCAGAGGGTATTCATCTCCTCCGCCGAGGTATCGTGAACGTCCTGGTGTCGTTCGGCGAGGCGCTCCTCGATATAGCGAAAGCGGCGGATGAAGCGATCGTTGGCGCGGTGGAGGGCATCTTCCGCATGGATGCCGAGATGGCGCCCCAAGGAGGTCAGGGCGAACAAGAGGTCGCCGAGTTCCGCTTCCACCTCGGATGGATCGCCCAGCTGCAGTGCCGCTTCCAACTCGGCGAACTCCTCTCGCGCCTTGTCGAGGACCTCGCTGGCGCGTTCCCAATCGAAGCCGACGCCGGAAGCCTTTTCGCTCAGGCGGTGCGAGCGCAGCAGGGCGGGAAGGGCACGCGGTACCCCCGAGACGGTGGAGTGGTCTTGGCGGCCCCGGCGTTCCTCTGCCTTGATGCGGGCCCAGTTACGCAGCACCTCGTCGGAGTCTTTGACCTCGGCGTTGCCGAAGACGTGGGGGTGGCGGCGAATCATCTTCGCGCTGATTCCGCGAACGACGTCTTCGATGGTGAAGAGGCCCGCCCCGCGCGCCATTTCGGCGTGGAAGACGATCTGCAGCAAGAGGTCTCCCAGCTCGGCCCGCAGCTCGTCGGTGTCGTTCTCCTCGATCGCTTCCGCGACCTCGTAGGCCTCTTCGATCAGGTACGGTTTGATCGACTGGTGTGTTTGCTCGCGATCCCAGGGACATCCACCGGGTCCACGCAGGCGCTCCATGATGCGGACGAGTTCGGCGAAAGCTTCAGCGCTACTCATTGAGTCAATCGCCAGCGGCCTGTGCCGAGTTCTTTTCGGCGAGACAACATGTTGGTGGGCATTCAGGCAACGGCCTAGCCCAGCCTTCCCACCGAGTCAACGCGCGGTCACGCGCGGTCATGCGGCCCCAGCTGATTGCTGACAGCTTACGGCAGCACTCCCTTGCGAGCCGATTGCACGCTCGTTACGTTACTCACAGGTTCGCGAAGGGAGATCGAGAAACCACCATGGCAATGGTCGTGATCTACACGACGCAATACTGTCCCTATTGCACACAAGCCAAGGCCCTCTTGAAGCGCAAGGGTGTGGCGTTTCAAGAAGTTGACGTCGGTAAGGATGCTGCGCTTCGCGACAAGATGATCGAGAAATCCGGCCGCCGCACGGTGCCGCAGATTTTCATCGACGGCGATCCGATCGGCGGCTTCGACGAGCTGCGCGCCCTCGACGAAGAGGGCAAGCTCGACACGCTGTCAGCGGCGTGAGTCAGCATTCCGCTGAGGAGCACGGAGCCGCTCACAACAACGGCGAAGCACACTCCGTGAGTTGTGCTCGTGGTTGGCCATCGCTGGCGCTGCACCACTCGCTCGCTGATTTCCTCTGCTCCGGGAGGACCTGCTCACCGCCGCCCTGAAAAGACGTCTGGTCCGCCACCCGCTTCACCACCGCGACGCACAAGCCAGTCGTGGGCGTGTCCACTATTTTGGACGGCGCGAAGGGCGCGCTGTCCACTGCGGTGGACAGCGACGCTGCGCCGAAACGGCGTCTTCCGGGTTCAGTGCGTGGGTCGCGGCTTGCGGGCGCGCGCCGGTGAACGCGGCACGCTGGCGCGAAATCACGCCAGTTGCTCGGCATGGACCTCCTGCCGCATCGTCGACATGAAATCCGCCATCGACTCGAGGGCTGCGGTCGGCCACGCACCCCCTTTGGCCAGCGCAGAAAGGGCCATCAGCACCGCGCACCGCACAACCGCGTCGGCTTGATCGTCTTCCAGCGCCGCATGCAGAACGGGTCCGCTCGCCTCGATGTCGGCCGTGATCGAGCCCTGACTGTCACACACGAATAGTCTAGCCATCTGCCCCCTCCTAACAGCTCACTGCTCTCTAACTGGGTTCGTTCGAAGCTTCGAACGCTCCCCCGCCTCTCGTGTCCCCCTGAGACTGAACGCAAATCGTGTGCCGAAAAGACTGGAGAGACCGTCAGACCGAAATTGCCGCCGACTCCTGACATCCGGAGTACAGCTTTTGTACGCTGGATACTCAGTATGAGTATGGTCGACTATTGTTGAATCTGTCTGAATATCGGACTTTACCGAGTTTTGGCGCCACGGCGGATGCCCGGAAACTTCTCCGTAGAACTCTTTGTCGCCGACCCGCCTGCTCGAACGTGTCGAAACTTACGGCGGTGCCGGTTTGCGATCGATGACCGGGATGCGCCATCCGACTGGACGGTTGGGTTGGTGGGTGTCTGCCTCCACAGGTCCTCACGAACGGCAGTGCCCATCCCGATCATTTCAACGCGGCAGCCGGCATGGTCGGCAAGAACGTACCCCGGCCCGCATCTTCATCAGCGGGCAGAGCCTGCTGATTTCACACCGGCGGGCGACTCATTGACTCAGTCGAGTAATGGAATGATGATTCGACTCGATGGTTCAATGGATTGCCGTGCTCTCCGACGAGGAGATTAGGCGCGAACGGGAAAAGGCGCGCGAGCTACGCCAGTCGCCGTGGTGGAAGCGGCGACGGGCCATCGGCATCTGCCACTATTGCGGCAAGAAGTTCCCCCCCCGCGAGTTGACGATGGATCACCTGGTGCCGCTCGTCCGTGGCGGTCGCTCAACGAAGGGCAACCTCGTTCCCGCGTGTAAGGAATGCAACACGAAAAAGAAACACCAGCTCGCCTTCGAGTGGGAGCCGTAACAGCAGTCAGCTGTCAGCCATCAGCAAGGAAGCCACTGGTCGCTACTTCCGGGTGACGCCTGCTGCCAGCAGGGCGGCAAGTGGTACCGCCGGGAGGATGTAGCGCACGGCGGGCTGAACGGCGGCGTGGAAGGCCGTGTATCCACCGATGAGGAGCAGCGTGATGATCACCATGTCCCGCGCCTGGGGATTCCTTCGCCACAAGCGTACCGCTCCGAAACCCGCCGCGATCAACAGCGCTCCGTGCACTACCAGGTGCACGAGCATGCTGAGCTGGCTACGGCCGAGGTACCAGGTAAGCGCCAGGTTGCGAAGCCACAGCCGAAAAGCTTCCCCGGAGTGACTGGCGATCCATTCCTCGGCAACCCTTCGAGCTGTCGCGTCGCGCTGCTCCACGTCCGCATCGCGCGCCACACCGTGGCGCGCCAGCTCTTGCCACAGCGCCATTTCCGCCTCCTGGTTGAGATCACCCGTTGGTGTCGTCCAACTCACATGCCGGGAAATGTAGAGGCCATGGTAGAGCGTAATCCCACCTCGAGCGAGGAGGTGCGGCTGCCTGGAAATCCAGAGGTTCCACGCCATCCAAGGCGCCAGAATGATGAGGACACATCCGGCGGTACGTGCCAGCGTGCCGAACCGCCGGTGCGACGCGGTCGGAACGAGGGCCAGAACCTGGAGAAACGCTGCGCTCTTGGTCAATAGCTGCAAGCCCCACAGCGGACCGACGGAGCGAGCCCGCCACCCGGGTTGCAGCAACGCCTGCATGAACAGCACGAGCAGGAGAATGTAGAGGGTCTCCGTGAGCGGCCGCGCCGTGTAGAAGACAAGTGTGGGATGGACGGCACAAAGCGCCGCCGCCGCCAGCGCTCCCGTTCGGTTGCCGTACTTGCGCGCCATCGTGAAGACGAGCCCACAGGTTATTGCTCCGCACAGGCATTGTGCCAGCTGCCAGGGCCAGGACACCGGCCCGAAGAGCAGGATGCTGATGGCCAACAACGCCGGATACAACGGCAGCCGTTCCACCGCCGCGGGTGCGCCGTTCATCGTGTAGCCGTTGCCCTCAACGAGATTCAGCGCGATCACGTCATAGCCGTCGGCCTCAACGAAACGGTCGGCAATGCGAGGATACACGAGAACGCAAAAGCCTATGCGAACGACCAGTGCCAATGCGACGACGTACACCAGGTCTCCCCGCGGCGCGAAGCGGAGCCCGCGGCGCCACGGGTTCTCGCTGCGGCTACGAATGCGAGGGAGCGCCACTCTGTCAGCCGGGGTCTGAATGGCATCGAGACTTAGTGGGGAACGCTGGGAACTGCAAGAGCCGGCCGGAACTCTTCTCCCGGCGACGCCGACAGCTATAATGCCGGCGTGGTCGATGACGCTTGTGACGCACTGCCGGCTGGCCTACCAATCCCGCCAAGCCTGAGCCAGCAGCTCGACGCGGTGCAGCCGCGGCCTGGCGTGTACCTGCTCAAAGACCGCCACGGCAAGGTCATCTACGTCGGCAAGGCGAAGAACCTGCGTGCCCGTGTCCGCACCTACTTCCGCGGCGGCGACGAGCGCAGCCAAGTCCGCTTCCTCATGCAGCGCGTTGCCGGCCTCGAAACGCTGGTCACAGTCAACGATAAGGAAGCGCTGATCCTCGAGAACAACCTGATCAAACAGTACAAGCCCCGCTACAACATCCGCCTCAAAGACGACAAGTCGTACGTGAGCGTGAAGGTCACCACGCAGGACCCGTGGCCGCGTATCCTGGTGACGCGCAAGATCGTCAAAGACGGGAGCAAATATTTCGGGCCGTACGCTTCCGCCTGGGCCGTCCGCGAGACCCTGGACACGATCCGCAAGGTGATCCCGTTGCGCACCTGCAGCGACGGCGTGTTCCGCAACCGGTCTCGGCCGTGCATCGAATATCAAATTAAACGCTGCCTCGGCCCCTGCTGCCTGCCGGTCGATCCCGCGGTGTACCAACGGCATGTTCGGGAGGCCACCCTGCTGCTCGAAGGCAAGAGCCAGCAACTCACTCGGCAACTGGAGGAGGAGATGCGGCGCGCCTCGGATGAGCTGCGGTTCGAGGACGCGGCGCGCCTGCGGGACAGAATCCGCGCCGTCGAACGGACGCAGGAGCGGCAGCAGGTCGTGTCGCACGGGGGAGATGATCAGGACGTCTTCGGCCTCTACCGTGAGGGCGGCTTCATCGAAGTGCAGGTCCTGTTCGTCCGCCAAGGCAAGCTGACCGGCAATCAAACGTACAGCTTCGCCGACTTCGAGTTCGCCGACGAAGAGGTGCTCGAAGCCGTTTTGACGCAGTTCTATCAAGGGGACCGCTACGTCCCGGACGAGATCCTGGTGCCGGTCGATCTCGAAGACCAGGACGTGCGGGCCGAGTACCTGAGCGAGCGCAAAGGCAAGCGGATGATCATCTTCCGCCCGCAGCGCGGCGACAAAGTCCGCCTGCTGGAGATGGCGGCAGAGAATGCGCGCCAGAGTTTCCGCGAGCGGCAGGATGCCGGACACAACCGTGAGCGTATGAGCGCAGAGTTGCAGCGCCGCCTCCACCTGCGCAACGCGCCGAAGCGGATCGAATGCTTCGACATCTCCAACATCCAGGGCCGCCTGGCGGTCGGATCCATGGTGACCTTCGATGAAGGCGAGCCCGACAAGGGTCGCTACCGCCGCTTTCGCATCACGACCGTATCCGGAGCGGATGACTTCATGATGATGTACGAGGTCCTCAAGCGGCGCTTTGCCCGCGCCAAGGAAGAGGGGACCTACCCCGATCTGCTGGTGGTGGACGGCGGCAAGGGGCAGCTGAACGTGGCGCTCGAAGTGTTGCGCGAGTTGGAG
The DNA here is from genome assembly GCA_036382395.1 of Candidatus Binatia bacterium. Classification (NCBI taxonomy): domain Bacteria; phylum Candidatus Binatota; class Binatia (SeqCode); species Binatia bacterium. Next base: position 17,166 of record DASVHW010000135.1, read on the forward strand.
ATCAACGAGGTGGACGTGGTGGGGTTGGCGAAGATGCGTGTCGAGCGGGCACCGCAGTCACCTGAAGTCGTGCGCAGCGAGGAACGCGTCTTCCTCCCCGGTCGGAAAAACCCGGTCATCCTCAAGCGCAACTCGAACGCCCTCTTCTTGCTCCAGCGCGTGCGCGATGAAGCCCACCGGTTCGCCATTACCTATCACAGGCAGTTGCGCCGGCAGGAACGACTGCGTTCCGAGCTGGATAGCATCCCCGGCATTGGAGCGGCGCGGCGCAAGCGGCTGCTGCGCCACTTCGGCAGTGTCCGGCGCATACGCGAAGCGAGCGTGGAAGCCCTGACCGAGGTGCCAGGGATTTCGCCCGCCCTTGCAGCGGCCATCAAGAGCAGCTTGGCGGACTCGGCCGATACGAGCAGCGCCGCCGGTCCCTTGAACGCACGCCCCGAAGCCTAAGCGGCGTCCGCTCTCGACAACCCGATGTATTGGAGCGGAAGCACGCCACCTAGTGCCAATTTAACTGTTCTGTACTAATAAGCATCTTACCAATGTGGGTGAGGTGGAGTCTCGCCAATGATGACGCATCGCTGATGGTCATCGGGACGGCACTGGCGCAATCCCTGCGCCGTGTACCGTTGCTGGTGTACGGCGCCCTAGGTCTGATCGCCGGTGATGCTTTCGCCGGTCTGGGTTACGCAATATCGCCGGCCGTACTCGCCGCAGCTAGTGCGGGGGCCAGCCTGTTGCTGCTTCATGCGGATGGAGTATGGAAGCGCATTGGCCTCCTGGTGTTGGCGCTCATGCTGGCAAATGCCCGTGCCGACCGTCTGTACCGTCCTCACTTCCCTGCGGGTCATGTGGCTGCGGCCTCCTTGGGTGTGCCGGTGCACATCGAAGGTGTGCTGACCGATGACCCCGAGCCGAACGGCGGGCGTACCCGACTGTCTCTCGAAACGGAGCGCATCGACGGCGGTGATGGCTGGTATGCAGCCCGAGGGCAGGTGGTACTCACGGTCGGGCACCTCGAGGACGCGTGGCAGGTGGGTGATCGGTTACAGGCGGAGCTCACACTTCGGCGCCCGCGCAATCTCGGGAACCCGGGCGAGTTTGATTACGAAGGATACCTGGCGCGCCGCGGTGTCTACGCGACCGCGGTCGCTGAGGACGATTCCGGATTCGCTCGTCTCGGGCACGTTGATAGCGGCATTGTCGGCTGGCTGGCGCGCTGGCGCCAAGGCGTGGGCGCCATGTTTCAGCGCACCTTGCCGGAGCCGGAAGCGGGAGTGTTGGGGGCGCTGATCGTGGGAACGCAGGGGGCGCTGCCTCGCGATCTTCGCACCGCGTTCAGTCGTGCGGGGGTGAGTCATGTGCTCTCCATCTCCGGACTGCACGTCGCGCTCGTGGCCGGCGCAGGATACGCCATATTCCGCTGGCTCTTGGCGCGTAGCCGCTGGCTGTTGCTCAGCCTGAACGTTCCAAAGTTGGCCACCGCGTTATCGGTGATTCCCGTCCTGCTCTACGCCGGCATCGCCGGCAGCAACGTCGCCACGATTCGCTCCGTCATCATGATCCTGGTCTTCGTCGCCGCCGTGCTCGTCGACCGCCAGCGTCACCTCATCGTCAGCCTCGCCGTCGCCGCTATCTTGATTGTGCTGTGGTCTCCCGGCGCGGCGCTCGACATCTCCTTCCAGCTCTCGTTCGTCGCGGTGCTCGGACTGGTATGGGGCATGGAACGGTTCTGGCCGTGGTGGAAACGATGGGAAGAGGCGCGCCTCGTGCGCTTGCGTGGCTGGAAAGCGCGGCTGTGGCGGCCCATTGCGGTCTACGTTGTCGTCTCCATCAGCGCCTTGGCCGCCACCACGCCCTTGACCGCCTTGCACTTCAACCAGGTGTGCCTCGTTGCGCCACTCGCGAATGCCGTGGTCGTGCCGTTGCTCGGATCGGTCGCCGTCGGACTCGGACTGCTGGCAGCCCTGGCCTATCCGCTTTGCGCGCCGCTAGCGCAGTTGTGCACCGTGATTGCCGGCCCCTTTGTCGGGCTTGGGGTGTGGCTGGTGCGGGTCTTCTCCGCCTTGCCCTATGCCTATCTGCGGGTGGTGACGCCGAGTGGTTTCGAGCTGGCGCTGCTGTATGCGGGACTGGCAGCGCTGGTGCGGCTGTCCGGGCGTGCACGCGCGGTGAGCCTGGCGGTGCTGGCTGTACTGGCGTTCGGTGACGCGGCGTGGTGGTACGCCGACCGCAATCACCGCTCGGCGATGCGAGTGACGTTTCTGAGTGTCGGCCAGGGAGACAGCGCGGTGGTCGAGTTCCCGGGTGCGGAGGTGATGGTCATCGACGGGGGCGGACTGAGAGGGGAGGCCTTCGACATGGGCGAGCGGGTTATCGCGCCCTTCCTGTGGAGCCGCAAGATCGGCCATGTCGACTATCTGGTGCTCAGCCACCCGGAGTGGGACCACTACGGCGGATTCGCCTTCCTCGCGGCGAATTTCTCGCCACGGGAGTTTTGGTCCAGCGGCGCGTGTGCCCCGACCGAGCCCTTCGCGCGTCTGCAGCAGCTCCTCACCGACAATGGGGTCCAGCGCGTCGCCTTGCATCGCGGCGACCAACGGCAGATCGGCCGCGTGCACGCCGCCGTGCAATCTCCGCCGCAACAGCCCGAGGGGCTCCGCGTCAACGATCAGTCGTTGGTCCTCAGCCTCGCCTTCGGCGAGACCCGTGTGCTGTTTTCGGGAGACATCGAAAGGCGCGGGGAGGAGAACCTAGCGGCGTCCACTGACGGCTCTCTGGCGAGTACCATTCTCAAGGTGCCGCATCATGGCAGCGGCACTTCCAGCAGTCCGCGCTTCCTCGATGCCGTCGCTCCACGATATGCGGTTGTGTCCGTCGGCTTTGAGAACCGCTTCGGCTTCCCGCATGAGGCCGTGCTGCGCCGTTACGGCAGCTACGGGTGCCGCGTGCTGCGGACCGACTTGGACGGCGCAGTGCACGTGCGCATCAGCGCGCGTGGCGAGGTTGAAATGGCGGCGGATAAATCTCGCTGAGCGCGCTATCCATCGCGACAATGACAAGAGCAATCGAAGGCCCTGTTCCCGTCATGCTCCCACAGGCGGGCATCCGGATATTCTTCTAGTGCTTCTGGCTCTTCTCGCGGTCCCACGTGTTTGCGGTCACCCCGGTGCGCTTGAGTAGTGTCTTCTGCACGCGGTGAGTCTCGGTCTTTGGGATGACGTCGCGGAATTCGATGTAGCGCGGCACCATGAAGCGGGCCATCCGCTCGGTGCAGAAGGCGACCAGCTCCTCCGGGCCTACCCGGGCGCCAGGCCGGCAAACCACCGCTACCATCACGTCATCCTCGCTCAGTTCGGACGGCACGCCGAAGGCCGCCGACTCCAGCACGGCCGGATGCTGATTGATGATCTTCTCGACTTCGAAGGACGAGATGTTCTCGCCGCGGCGGCGGATGGAGTCGGTCTTGCGGTCGGCGAAGTAGAAGAAGCCCTGCGCGTCGCGCCAGGCCAGATCGCCGGTGTAGAACCAGCCGTCGCGGATCTTGGCATTCGAAGCCTGTTCGTTCTTCAGATAGGAAACACGTCGCGCTTCTGGATCGTCGACTTTGAACACCAACTCGCCGACCTCGTCGGCGTCGCCTTCGCTCCCGTCTTCACGCACCACGCGCGCCTCGGTACCCGGTGGCGGAAGTCCCATCGAGCCCTTGGGGCCGTTGCCGAAGTTGAACAGCATGAAGCCGCCGCCGTCGACGGCGCCGTATCCCTCCCAGATAGTCACGTCGAAGCGACGCTCGAATTCTTCCCAGGCCCAGGCCGGCGTGGCGGCACTGAAGACGAGGCGCACCGGGTTGTCCTTATCATCCGGACGTGGCGGCTGCTTCAGTAGTATGGGGATCATGGCGCCAAGGGCGTTGAACGACGTGGCACCGTACCGCCGCACCTCGTCCCAAAACCGGCTGGCACTGAAGCGGCGTCCCAGCGCGACGGCATAACCGCTGTGCAGGCCCTGCATGGTCGTCAGAAAGAGCGCGTTGGCGTGGAAGAGAGGCAGGCAGGTGTAGAGGATGTCACCGGCACGGTAGCCGAGCTGGGCAAAAATCGAGAGGCCGGCGAAGCTGAAGCCGCCGTGCTTTACCACCACCGCCTTGGGCAAGCCCGTGGTGCCGGAGGTGTAGAGGAGGACGGCGGTGCTGTTGGGCGTCGCTCTTGCCGCGGGGCGCTCGGCAGAGGAGGCGGCGAGGTGGGCCATCGGCAAGGTGCCCGCGGGGAGCGTCGGCGATGGAGCATCGCCGGGGTCGACGATGACGTGCCGCACACGCGCCAGCCCCGCCTGCAGTGGGAGAAAGGCTTCGAGCAGGTCGGCTCCGATCACGAGCGCCTGTGTTTCGGAGTGATCGAGGACGTACGCGAGTCCCTCGCCACGCAGGGCGACGTTCACCGGCACGGCGTAGGCGCCGAGCTTTTGAGTCGCGAAGAACGTCGCTAGCCAGGAGTGTGAGTTGCCCATCATGATGGCGACTCCGCCCCCTGGGCCGACGCCCAGTGCGGCAAGGCCGTTGGCGATCCGGTTGGCTCGGCGGTCAAGTTCGGCGTAGCTGACGCGTTCGTCGCCGAAGAGCAGGAAGGTCTCCTCCCCCTTTTCGATCGCCCGCGTTTCCAGCAATTCGGCGAAGTTCATTCTGCGCTCCTGGCCCCGTGTTCGCTGCTACGCGGCGAAAATGTGTACGCCGGCGGCGCCTCCGAATCCCTGGCAGTGTGCCAGTGCAATCCGCGCGTTCGCTACCTGCCGCGCTCCGGACTCGCCGCGCAGCTGCTCGACCGCCTCCACCACCTGGGCAACACCGGTGGCGCCGAGCGGATGTCCCTTGGCGAGCAGTCCGCCGCTGGTGCTTACCTGGACCCGCGCGTGCTTCAGTCCGTGCTCGATGAAGCGGCCCCCTTCGCCACGCGGGCACAGTCCGAGATTTTCATAGTGGATGATCTCGGCGATCGAGAAGCAGTCGTGCACCTCGGCGCAGTCGAGCCGGTCGGGGCCGATGCCGGCTTGTTCGTACGCCGCGCGCATGGTGCGGCTGTTGATTTCCTGGATACCGGCGAGTCCGTCGCCGCCTCCCATTGGCGGATCCGACTGCAGGGCCGAAGCCACCACGCGGATCGGCCGGCGCGTCGTGCGCGCCACGTCGGCGCTGGTGACCACGGCGGCGGCGGCCCCCGACGTCGTGGGGCAGCACATCAACAGGCGCAGCGGTGGCGCCACTTCGCGCGAGGCGAGGACGTCATCAATGGTGACCGGGTCGTGAAACTGCGCTCGGGGGTTCTTGGCCCCGTAGGCGCGGTTCTTGACCGACACCATTGCCATCTGCTCCACCGTCGTCCCGTACCGGCGCGAGTGTTCCTGGAAGAGATTGGCGAAGAGCGCCGGCAACGCCGGCACGCCCTGGCGGGCCATGCCCTCGAGGCGCTCGTCGCCACGCGTCGGAATGGCCCCGCGGCCCATGACCTCGAAGCCGACGGCCAGCGCAACCTTGGCGATCCCGTAGCCCACTGCCATGGCGGCACTGCGCAGCGCACTGGTGCCACTGGCGCAGGCGTTTTCGACATTGAAGATGGGAATGCCGGTCATGCCGATACCGTACAGCACCTTCTGCCCCGCCGTGGTGCCCTGAAGAACATGGCCGCAGTACGCAATTTCAACCGCCGTGTAGTCGAGCCCCGCATCGGCCAGCGCGGCGGTCACCGCTTCCTGCCCGAGATCGGAAACGCGCTTGCCCTCATGACGGCCGAATGGCGTCATGCCGACGCCGGCAACGTAGACTTCGCGCGGGAATGGATCGGTCATGCGACGCTCCTGGTGTAGCGATGCGGAGAGCACACCCTGGTCAGGACTCGGTATCCATCATGTCCTTCATGATGTGCTCGGTCATCTCGGTGATCTCTTCGCCGAAGATCGGTGAGATTTCCAGAGCGCGGGAAAGATAGGCGAGTTCGGCCCGCCGCCACGGCTGCGGTGCCGGGTTCTGAATCATCTTGTCGCGTTTGAGACCCTCGACGACTTCGGGATCACGCGGGAACGACTGGCCGACGCGGTTGAGGAAAAACTTCTGTTCGAACGGAAGCCGCGGACGCTGCCCCCCAGCCTCTCGCGACTCGGCCGGATAGCCGACGGTCTGGACCACGAGAATCTTGGAGTCCGCGGCGAGGCCGAGGACGCGCTTGAGCTTCTTCTGCGCCGGCACGCCGATCAAGCAGGTACCGAGACCTTGCTCGAACGCTACCAGCGTGGCCTGCGCGATTCCCTGACCGCAATCCATTTCGGTCAGACCACCGGCCTTGATGCCCTCCATGCCCGCCTGAAAGAAGGGAACCAACGCCTCGTCCAGATACCGGTGGCTTTGCTCCCTATCGACGCCAACGGCGCCAACCTCGACCAACTCGTGCAGGCGGTCTCCCTGAACGGCGAGGAGACTCCAGTCCAGGTACCAGATGATGAGTACTGGCGCGAGGCGCAGCTGGAAGCCGGCGATTGCCGATCCCGGTGGAAGGGCTTCGATCACCTCCTTGGGCGCGGTGGCCCGTTCGATCACTACGGCTTTCAGCGCTTGGACGTTGCCCCAAAAGGACGACAGCGTTGCCGCCTCGAGCATGCGCTGAATCTTCTCGCGCTCCACCGGTTTGTAGGGCAACAAGAATCGGATAGATCGCCTGGTCCCGATCGCTTCTCGTAGTTCCATATGGTCTCCTTATGGCTTATTGGGCACGCATCACATCGACAAACCGGCGCAAGAAGCGGCGGCGCGTCGAGCAATCGTCATGCTAGTGCCTTGATAGTCCTACGGCCGATCGAAAATCAAACCGGCGGAGCGCGGCAAGCGATTCCTCAGGACGATTCCTCAGCCGTCGGTTCTTTCATTGCGACCCTCCTCGGCCGGTGCGGAGCCCTGTGCCCCAAGCTGCTCGCTTGCCTCGGTGGCGTCGCCGCGTACCGTCGGCGTCTGCCGGCCGCTGGCCGAGTGCGCTCTGACCTGTTCGTAGTAGCACGCTGGGATCTGTTTGGGGCTCTTGTAGATGTGGATGCGACAGGGATCGTTCGGAGTGGCCGGGTGGTCGATCGACCATTGCGGATGGCCGAACCACTCGATGCACTGGATATTGTTCCACACCGCACAGTGGGCGCAGTAGCTGGGGAACCCCGACTTGCCGAAGGTCATCGCCTGGGGGGTCTCGATCCGGTACAAGCCGTCCGGCCCCGCGTAGGCCCCTTCGCGCATGAGGCGGCCGCCGGAGCCGCAGGGGTCCTGCGTGATGGTGAACTTGTCGGTGTCCTCGGTCACCGAGAGGTTTCCCATGTGCGTCTTGAGCAGATGGACAGAGGCGCGCACGAAGTCCTCGGTCAACAAACTTTCCCACTTCTCGAACCATTGGCGTTGGCGCTCGCCGCTGTGGCGAATGATGCCCTCCAATCGCTGGTCGCCGAACACCTTGCCGACGTAATCGTAGAAACGCGCCATGATATCGATGAACTGGTCATGGATGAGCTGATGTTGCCGGTCACGCTCGCGCAGCAGCGCCCGCGCCTCATCGTCGCGGCCCTCTTCCACGGCTGTGGCAATGCGGGCGGCGATGGCTGCCTGCTCCACGCGGAAGATCCGTTCGATGTATTCCATCTCGAACTCGAGGAGCTTGCGTTCCCCCTTGTGCGTCTGCACGTATTCCTTGGCCAACAGCTCGCAGGCGCGCAACGCTTCTGCGCGGTTATTGGCTGCGAGAGCGGCTTCCAGACGTTGTCGCACTCGCAGACCTAGCTGTTTCAATTCTTCCGCGTCCATCGAAGATCCCCTTCCGGCGTGACGACGTTACTTTCCAAATCGGACCAGCGCTTGTGACACGAAGAACTGCGGGTCGAGTCGCAGGCGGCGATCGTTCGGCGGATCGCCGTGGCCGAGCGGCGCGGTGATCACCGTCGCCCGATTGAGCTTATGGTTCTCCGCTCCTTGATATACAGTACTGCCCGCGCCGTAATAGTCGTCATCGCCAGCCTGGCCCGAGGTGCCGTTCAAATCGGCGAAGACGGTGTAGGTATTGACGAGGTTGCCGTTCCAATCGAACTTCCGGTTGTACGCGCCCTGGTACGTTTCCTTGTCGATGTAGAGCTGGATCTTGCCAAACAGATAATAGGAGTCTTTCGGGACTCCCTCGATGATCCACAGGCGACGGCGGGCCAGCGCGAAGTTGAGCGGCGCCCAAGGCGACCCTTTCCAATTCGGGTCCTGAAATCCGACCATCGGTATCTTCTTGAAAAGGCCGCGCCACCCGCCTCCCGGCAGTGGGAAGCGGTGCTGGATGCCGTCGAAGCTGAAGCGGTCGACAACGCGCAAGCCTTCTTGCTCGCCCACGAACCTCCAAGTGAAGTCCTCGGGCTTGCCGTCGAAAAACGGGCCGTCGTCCTGGCTCATGTCGGAGCCGAGAAAGCCGTCGGACCGATTGGTGGGGGAGACGGCACGTACGCGCCGCAGCGCCGGTACGTACGCCCACACGGAATCGCGCTTGTCCGGATCGCGGTAGCGCCAGGTCAGGGCGGCGGTCCCGTTCAGATCGGCCGGCTGCACCGTCGTCGCCAGGAACTGCGCCAGCAAGTCGTCGGGATTGCGCGCTGGGATGTAGTCCCGCGGCTGGCCCTGGTAGTAGAGGTAGTACACATCCTGAGTCGCGGTCCGTTCCACGCCGCTTCCGGAGACCCAATCCACCTCGACGTAGTTATGGAGATTGCCATTGTTCCACCAGCTGAAATAGAGATTCCACAGGATCTTGATGCCCGCTTGTGGATCGTCAGCGCCCACCGTGGGAAACGGGAAGCCGCAAATGTAGTCCGGGCGCTGGCCCGTGGCCTTGTCCACGATGCTGCCTTTGGCATCGAGGACAAGATGCTCGGGATTGCGTTGCGAGCTTTCCACGAACGCCTTACTCCACCGTTGCAGGCCGTTCTTCCACTCGACGACCGGGTTGGCAAACTCACCGCGCTCGTAATGGCGGAGGATTTCCGGCGGCAGCAGATCCTTCGCTAGCTGCCAGTTCTTCTCGGAAAGCACGTCGCCCGGCTTGAGTTCCTGGGCCTGGGCCACGCCGGTCAGTAGCAGCATCATGGTGAAGGCGATGATCGTCGCCTTGCCCTTCATGTGTCCCCCTTTCAGGTCCGGTGAACCGACCTCTCTCTGCCACGGGATCAGCATGCGTACAATGTGAACTCGCCCGCCTGAGAGGCGCGCCGCATCATCCGCTGATCCCCAGAATGCGTTGTGCGTTCTGGTAGTAGATCTTGTCCATAATGGCGGGCGGGTACTTCTCCGCCTCGTAGTCGGCGAACAGGCGCTGGTGCGAAATCAGCGGATAATCGCTTCCGAACATCACCTTGTCCTGCAGGCGGCCGCGGATCTCCCGCTTGAGCGATTCGGGGAAGTACTTTGGCGACCAGCCGGACAGCTCCTGAAACACGTTTCCTTTGTGCAGCAGGACGGCGATCATCTCCTCTTGCCACGGCCAGGCCGGGTGACAGGCGACGATCGTCAGGTTCGGGAAGTCGGCGGCGACGTCGTCGATGTACGGGATGGGCTGCGTGTGCTTGAGTTTGATGCCCATGCCGCCGGGCATGCCGGCGGCCAGGCCGGTGAAACCCGTGTGAAACTGCACCGGCGCCTTCAAAGCGACGCAGGCTTCGTAAAGCGGGTAGAAGCGGCGGTCATTCGGGAAGAAGCCCTGGGCGGTTTGCTGGAACTTGAGCCCGATGAGGCCCAGATCCTTCACGGCGTGCTCCAGTTCCTTGACCGCCATCTCGCCCTTCCACGGATCGATCATCGCCCAACCGCCGACGAAGGCTTCAGGGTAGTCTTTCACGACCTTGGCGATGTAGTCGTTCGAGGTGCGCGGCATGCCAGTGTTGGATTCGGCATCCCAGGCGACAATCATGCCTTTCACGCCGGCATCGACAAAGTCCTTGGCCATCTCGGCCTCGGTCTTGATCGTGACTTTGAAGCGGTAATGCTTCTCCAGCGCTTCGTTGTACTTCGCCATGCTGTCGGCCCAAGGCTTGGTGCTGATGTGTGCGTGGACGTCCAGAACGGTCATGAAAGCCTCCTCATCAGTTCGTGTTCGGCTCCGCTGGGGGACCATAGGCAACTTGGCCCCTCGGAAGCAATGCGCGCAAGCGACAGCAGTCGGCCGCGCCCGTGGGGGCGGAGCTATTGACTACGCCATGAACCCGGTGCAGTTGGAACAGCCGATCATCAGTCTTCCAGCCGTTCAGTTGGTGGTCGCCGATATGGTAGGGAATATGGAGTTGATGCGCAGCTTTACGAGGCACATCGGAGGCCGTCGCTGAGGAGAGATATGGAACACAACGCCGCTGACCACCGGCTCACGGCGGATCTACGGACCGCGATCCGCGAGATTCCGGATTTCCCAAAAGAGGGAATCCGCTTTTATGACATCACCACGCTGCTCAAGGATGCCAGCTGTTTTCAGAGGGCCATCGACGCACTGGCGAACCCGCACATCGGCCAGCCGATCGACTATATCGTCGGCATCGATGCGCGTGGCTTCATTTTAGGCGCCGCGATGGCCTACAAACTCTGTAAGGGGTTGGTGCTGGTGCGGAAGAAGGGTAAACTGCCGGCCCGCACCCGTTCGGCAAGCTACGCGCTGGAGTACGGGATCGATGAAGTGGAAATGCACCACGACGCGCTGCCGCCCGGGTCGCGCGTCGTCATTGTGGACGATCTCCTGGCCACCGGCGGCACCGCCGCCGCCGCGGTACAGCTCGTACACGACTCGGGTGCCCAGCTGGTGGAGTGCGCCTTTTTGGTGGAGCTGGAGTCGCTGGGCGGACGCAAACGTCTCCAGGGCTGTCAGGTTGTTTCCCTGGTGCGGTACCCCTGAGGCGCCTATGCTGCACGCAGCAATGAAGCGCAGCGGAAAGGAATGGAGATAAATGGCAGCCCGTCACCTGTTCACGTCGGAGTCCGTCACTGAAGGTCATCCCGACAAAGTCGCGGATCAGATCTCCGATGCCGTGCTCGATGCATTTCTCGCCGAAGACCCGCACTCCCGGGTGGCCTGTGAAACGCTGGTCTCAACCAACTTGGCGATGATCGCGGGCGAAATCACCTCATCGGCACGCGTCGATGTGGCGGCCGTCGCGCGCGACACCATCCGCGGCATCGGCTACACCGACCATGACATCGGATTCGATTGCGACTACGCCAACGTCTTGATCAGCCTCAAGCGGCAGTCCCCGGACATCGCGCGCGGCGTCGACCGCGGCGGCGACGATCAGGGGGCCGGAGACCAGGGCCTGATGTTCGGTTTCGCCTGCGCCGACACACCCGAGCTGATGCCGATGCCGATCTCCCTGGCCCACCGGCTCACACGCCGCCTGGCCGAAGTGCGGAAGCAGGGCATCCTCAACTTCCTGCGGCCCGACGGGAAATCGCAGGTGACGATCGAGTATCGCGACCGCCAACCGTTCCGGGTGGATTCGGTCGTGGTGTCGGCGCACCACCGCGAGGACGTTACGGATGCCCGGCTGCGTGAAGGCATCGAGACCGATGTGGTCCGCGCCGTCGTTCCCAGCGAGCTCATGGATCGCCACACGCGTATCCTCGTCAATCCCACCGGCCGCTTCGTGGTCGGCGGACCGCTGGCAGATGTGGGACTCACGGGCCGCAAGATCATCGTCGACAGCTACGGCGGGCACGGCAGCCACGGCGGCGGCGCTTTCTCGGGCAAGGATCCGTCGAAGGTCGATCGCAGCGCTTCGTACATGGCTCGCTACGTCGCCAAACAGATCGTTGCCGCCGACCTGGCGCAGCGCTGCGAACTCCAGATCGCCTACGCCATCGGCGTCGCCGACCCGATGTCGATCATGGTGGACACCAAAGGCACCGGGCGGGTGCCGGACGAGCACTTGGCCGAGTTGGTCGAGCGGACGTTTTCCCTGCGCCCCGCCGCCATCATCCGCCAGCTCGATCTGCTGCGGCCCATCTACCGGAAGACCGCAAGCTACGGCCACTTCGGACGCAACGAGCCGGAATTCACCTGGGAACGCACGGACCGAGCCGGAGAACTGCGGCGCGCGGCGGGGATGTGAACCACGGACGTTCTTGGTGTCTGCGGGCGGGCATAGGGGCGCAGCATGCTGCGCCCCTACAGGTGGGCGTCACACTTTCGCGCCGCCGGTTCGATCGAGGGCGTTTGTCGAGAAGCGAGAGCGAGAAGAAGGAGAGCTGAGATGGACTGGGGAATGCAGCATCGTCTAGCGAACATCATCCCGCCGGATACCGGCCGCGCCGTTATGCTGGCTGTCGATCACGGCTACTTTCTCGGCCCAACCAGCGGACTGGAGGATCCGCGGAAGACAGTCGCTCCGCTATTGCCGTACGCGGACTCCCTGATGCTCACCCGCGGCGTGCTGCGGCAGTGTGTCGATCCGGCCAGCCGCATCCCGGTCGTGCTGCGCGTCTCCGGAGGCACCAGCATCCTGAGCGAGCTGTCGAACGAAGACCTCACCGTCTCGATTGAAGATGCCCTGCGCTTGAATGTATCGGCGGTGGCCCTGTCGATCTTCGTCGGCACCGAGAACGAGCGGCGCACCTTGGCCAATCTCGCCAAGCTCGTCGACCTGGGCGAACAATACGGTATCCCGGTCCTGGCGGTCACCGCGGTGGGCAAAGACATGCAGCGCGACGCCCGCTACCTGAGCCTCTGCTGCCGCATCGCCGCGGAACTCGGGGCGCGCCTCGTCAAGACGTACTACTGTGAGGGCTTCGAAGAGGTTGTCGGCGGCTGTCCGGTGCCGATCGTGATCGCCGGTGGGAAGAAGATCGAGGAACGCGAGGCACTGCAGCTGGCCCAAGACGCCGTGTCGCACGGCGCGGTCGGGGTCGACATGGGGCGGAACATTTTCCAGTCGGGCAATCCGGTCGGCATGATCCGCGCGGTGCGTCAGGTCGTGCACGAGAACAAGACACCGGATGAGGCCTTCCGCTTCCTCACCGGACTGCGGAGCGCTGCCGCCTGAGACGGCAATGCCGTTGTGCGTCTTCATTGGCCACGATGCTCCGGACGGGTGCTTCGAAGTGAGCTGCTTGGCGCGGGCGTTTCCTCGGTGACGCATGCGTAGCCGCTGGAACGAGGCCGAAGCCGCCGCGGCCGTCGAGCGTTGGGTGGTCCCGTATGGGCAGGATCTGGCGCTCCGTGTCTATACGTCGCGCCTCATCGGTGCCGACCCCAGCCTGGTGTTACACGGCGGCGGCAATACCTCGCTCAAGACACCGGTCAAGACGGTCTTCGGCGACGAGATCACCGCGTTGTTTGTCAAAGGATCGGGATGTGACCTGCAGGCGATTGAGCCGGCGGGCTTTACCGCCCTGCAACTCGCCCCGTTGGCGCGGCTACGGCAGCTGGACGATCTGTCGGAAGCGGGAATGATCAGCCAGCTCCGCCTCAGTCAACTCGACGCTTCGGCCCCCTCGCCGTCGGTAGAGACGCTCCTGCACGCCTTCTTGCCCTATCGCTACATCGATCATTCGCATGCCAACGTGGTGCTGTGCCTCAGCAATCAGCCGGCAGGCGACAGGTTGCTGCGGGAGGCGGTCGGCGAGCAGGTGATTGTTCTGCCCTACATCACGCCGGGATTTCCTCTCGCCAAAGAAGTGGCACGTGTCGTCGAACAGCAACCGGCGGCGCGCGGCATCATCGTAGCGAAGCATGGGCTCTTCACCTTCGCTGATGATGCGCGCACGGCGTACGAGCGTCACATCGAGGCTGTGGACGCGTGCGAGAGGTTTCTTGCCGCCCGCCAGCCGAAGCGGCTGTTCACGCCGCGCTACACCGTCGAGGCCCGGCCCGCCGACCTGGCGGCGCAGGCAGCCCCGATCCTGCGAGGACTCCTGGCCGAGCGCACCGAGAGCGAAGACATTCAGTATCGCCGGTTGCTGCTCGATTGGCGAGCCGATGATGAGGTGCTGGCGTTTGTGAACAGCGCCCAAGCCACCACGCTCGCCTCAACCGGACCGCTCACGCCCGACCACGTGATTCGCACCAAGCCCTTTGCACTGCACGTCGCCAGCCCGATCTGGGACGACGCGCCACGGCTGCGTCAGCAGTTGGCCGAGGCGGTGGCGGAATTCGTCAGGCGGTACGAGGCGTACGTCAGCCAACACACCGATGGCACAGGCAATACGAAGTCCGACCCGTTCCCGCGGGTTGTGTTTCTGCCTGGGGCGGGAGTGTTTTGCTTCGGCAGGACGAAGACGGAGGCGCGCATCGCCGCCGACATCACCGTCCAGGGTCTGCGCGCCAAGGCGATTGCGCATGCCATGGGCGGCTATGAGTCGGCCTCGACCGAACATCTGTACATGATGGAGCACTGGAGCTTGCAGCGGGCGAAGCTCGGTCGGACAGCGGCGCTGCCGCTGGAACGCCAGGTGGTGTTCATCACCGGCGCCGCCGGCGCCATCGGGTACGGCATTGCCAAGGTATGCGCCGAGGCCGGAGCCCACTTGGTTCTGACCGACATCGACGCGAAACGGTTGGGGCCCGTGGCTGAGAGGATCGAGAAGGCCCACGGGCGCGGGAGCGCGACCGCAATTCCCATGGACGTCACCGATGCCGCCTCGGTGCGCGCGGGGTTCGACGAGGCGTGCCGCGCCTATGGTGGCGTCGATGTCGTCGTCGTCAATGCCGGTATCGCCCACGTCGCTGCGGTGGCGGACCTCTGCGACGCCGATCTCGATCGGGTGATGGCGGTCAATTTCACCGGCGCCTTTCTGACCATCCGGGAGGGCGTTCGGGCACTGCGTGCCCAGGCCCTGGGCGGCAACATCGTCATCAATTCTTCGAAAAACGTGTTCGGGCCTGGGAAAGATTTCGGCGCCTACAGCGCCTCGAAAGCGGCGGCGCATCAACTGGGGAAGGTCGCCGCCATCGAACTGGCGGCAGAGGGTATTCGCGTCAACATGATCAACGCCGACGCTATCTTTGCGGAAGACGACGTCGCATCCGGCCTGTGGGCGACAGTCGGCCCGGACCGCGCCCGCAGCCGCGGCCTGAAGCTGGAAGAATTGCCCGAGTACTACCGCGGCCGCAACCTGCTGCGCGCCCGGGTCACGGCGCGCCACGTGGGTAACGCCGTGGTTTTCTTCGCCAGCAATCGCACCCCAACCACCGGCGCCACGCTGCCGGTCGATGGTGGCGTGGTGGAGGCGTTCCCGCGCTAGAGGTCAAATCCGGAAGATCTCGTAGCAGCGGCTCTCGCCGTCGCTGCGGGTCACCCGCACGGTGATGACGCCGTCACTGTCGCAAGAGTAGGTCTCGCAGATGCGCTGATCTCCCAGGTCGTCGCGGCCGCCGATCTCGGCAGGCGTCAGTCTGCACTCGATCGGAATCCCCGGATCGTAGGGAAAGAGCACATCGGACCACGAGCGCACCCCCGCCCCCGGCCGCCCCGCTGCATCGACTCCGGCGCATTCGAAGTAACGCAGGTGGCCGATGTTGTGTCTGGGGACATACTCCACCTTGCGCTCCAGCGGTGCACCTCCATAGGCCGGGAGCCGGGTGCCCGCAGAAAAAATCGGCGCGAAGTACTCCCGCCTGCCATGATCGGCCAGACGCAGGACACCGAAGTGCCGTGACAGCATGTCGTGCAGGGTCAGACGCTCGGCGCTATGGATGGCCGCGCCCATCGCCGTTGCGGTAAACGGTTTGTCCGTCATCACCAGCCGCGCCTGTGGAAAGCGGGCGGCGATCATTTCCGCAACCAGCGGCAACTTGGATGAGCCGCCCACCAGATAGATGCCATCGAGGGTCTCCGGATCCACCCCCGCCGCGCGCGCCGCGGCGCTCTCCACCAGCGCCCACAGCTTGTCGACCGCCGGGGCAAGCACCGCCCGCAGTCGGGCGAAATAGTCTGCCACTCGGATGGTGCAGGTTTCGCCCTTCAGACCGATGTCGGACGGGATGAGGGCCAGGGTGCGCACCGAACCCGAGGAGATGCTTTCCTTCTGCTGGCAGGCATGCCGCAGCAGCTGCTCACGCTGCAGGCGTGAGAGCGCGTCGAAGTCCAGCCGCATTTTCTCGGCAAACAGGCGCGCCAAGGTACGGTCCAGATCATCGCCGCCGAGTTCCTCGATCCCCGCCGCATCGATGACGGTGAATACGCCGCCGGCGATTTTCACCAGTGAGCAGTCGAAGGTCCCGCCGCCGAAGTCGAAGATGACGACCGCCGCCGACAGCTTCCGTGCCGCCGTGCGGTTGCCGTGCACGACGCGGTCGGCGAACTCAATCGCCGCCGCCGTCGGCTCGTTGAGCGTGCCGATCACCTCGAACCCGGCCTCTTTGAATGCCTGACGCGTGATGTGGCGTTGCGCGCCGTTGGCGTTGGCCGGCCAGGTGATCACCGCCTGTAACGGCTCGGCAGGGAAGAGGCCGGAGCGCTCCACCGACTGGCGCAGTGCCACGGCAAATCCCCGCAACACCTCGGCCGTGTCAAAGCCGTCCGGATGCACATCGAGACCGATGCGTCCGCCGCCGACATAGTCCCGCAACAACCGCTTGATGGAACGGATGAGGCTGTAGCGCCGGTCCGCGCCCGACTGTGCCAGGCAGCGCTCGGCGTCCGGGCCATACAAGAACCGGCCGGTGTCGTGGTCGTACGCCAGCAGCGATGGGAAGACATCCCGGACCACGCGGCCGATGGCCGTCTCGACCACGTGAGGAATGACCGGGTAGCGGCCGCGATCACTGCAGACCACGACCGTGTTGGTCGTCCCGAAATCGACTCCCAGCCGCGCCATGCTCACACCCTCCGGTTTACCGCCACCGCGGCTTTGCTCACCACCATCCCCCTCGCCGTGCGATAGCCTGGCCGCAGCGTTTCGAGAATCACACCGTCGGGGACGTTCGCTTGGTGCCGCTCGTCGACCACGACGTGGATCAGCGGGTCGACGACATCCATCGGCTCCGCATCGAACCGGGCGGCTCCCAAGCTCTCGAGCAGCTGATCCAGCTGCTCGACGATCCGCGCCCCGTCCCGTTCGGCTATGCCGGCGGCCTCGCGTCGAATACCAGCGAGATCGCGGACCACGGACTCCGTCCGTTGTTCGAGGAGTTCGCTCAGCAGGCGACGCAGCGAGTCCACCGATGCGTCCAACGCTGCGTCGGCTTCGCTCGCCGGCGCCGCGTGTCGTTCCATCATCTGCTTCACGTCACGGAGTTCCCCAAGAATTGCGTCGAACTTCTTGGCACAATCCCGGACGGCGGCGATATCGGGCGTCGTACGGGCTGACACGGCGGTCGAGCCGGCCGGAGACGGACGCTTGCGTCCCGGGGCCGGCGCCTGCTTGGCCGCACCCCCGCCTGCCCCTGGTGTCTTCTTTCGCGGCGCGGCGGAAGCTTTGCTGCGGGCTCCGGCGTCTGTTTTGGGCACAGCTCGGGAATCGCGCTCTGCGGCTAAGGCCACGGCAACCGTCTGGTCGTCAAGTTTCTTCTTCGCCACGTTTCATCCTCCAATGAGGCCACGCCTCTCGCCACAGATGTACATGATCTGCGAGAGGGTACCACCCCTCTATTGGGCATCCCTCAGGGGAGGCCTGCGGGTCGTGCGGTTGCTGCCACCGAGAACATTGATCGACACGACGCAGAAAATCGCGTAAGTAAGAGTCATTGGAATCAGCTGAAATAGCGGTCGCACAGCACCGTTCGACGCCAATGATACACTCGGTTCTTCCGCGCCGCGACTCTGCCGCGAGCCTCGTTCGGGTCGCCCTGGCGCTGGCTTTTCTTGGAGTCGGACAGCCGGTGCGGGCCAGTACGGGGGACTGCGGCGCCCTCCCCGTCGTCACCAGCGTGATTGCCGCCATGTTCCAGAACGATGGGCGCGTGATCTCAGGAACCTGCGATCCGAACAGTGACGAGATCGTGACCGCTGCCGACGTGACCGGTTTGGTCGACCTTCCCGCGCCGCCGGCATGTCCCGCAAGCGCCGATCTCGTGGTTGAGATCGACAACAAAACTGGGCGCTCGCCGGTTTCGATCGTGCTCAGCGGCAAGCGCCTTGGTGCGGAATGTCTTGCCGGCGCACTTGCCACCTCCTACCGTCGAACAGTGAACTGCGCCGGTCCCGGGTTGGTCACCTGCGGTCAGTTCAACGCCCGGGCCGCGGGCTCGTGGCGTCACTCGATCCTCGTGGCGTCACCGAACTCCGGCCAAACCCAGCACCAGGTGTCACTGCTTGTTGCGGGCAACGTGCCCAATCGCATTCGCTTTACCGCCTTTGCCAGCGTGTTTTCCGTGCAGACCTCCGCCAACGAGGGGAACGGCTCGCTCCGTAGCGTTCTGCAAAGTATCGATGCGGCGCCCAAGCCCGCCCTCATCCAGTTCAGCCCCGATGCCTTCCCGCCTGGAGTCCCTGTGGCCATCCGTCTCGATTTCAGTCTGCCCACGCTTGCGAGCGATGACGTGACGATTGACGCCACCGACGCGACGGGTGCGGTAGGCAACCGCATCATTGACGCCAACGGATTACCGATTGGCGCATTGGGGATCAGCGGGGCCCGCAACCATGTCATCGGTTTGCACCTGCGGAACTCCGGCGGGAACGACCGCGACCTGCTGAGCATCTCCGGCCCAGGCGCCGACGGCAACGTGGTCGAGCGAACGATTGTCGACGGACCGTCGTCGGCCGATGGTATCGGCGTCGACCTGGATGCGGGCAAAGACTTCGGAAACAGTGCGAACGTGATCCGTGACTGTGAGATCTCGGGCGTGTCGGACAAAGGCGTGAAAGTCACCACCGGAGCGTACGCGCGGGTGGAACGGTGCTGGGTCCACGACAACGCCAACGGCGGGATCCAGGCTACCCTTGGCGGCCACGT
>DASVHW010000136.1 GCA_036382395.1 Candidatus Binatia bacterium
GCGCTTCCTGGTGGGACGTGGTGACGTCGATGGCAAGCGGCTCGCGATCAGCGGCGGCAGCGCCGGCGGCTACACCGCGCTGTGTGCGCTGACGTTTCGCCGCACCTTCAAAGCCGGTGCGAGCTATTACGGCATCAGCGATCTCGAAGCTCTGGCCAAGGATACGCACAAGTTCGAGTCGCATTATACGGACCGGCTGGTCGGCCCCTATCCCGAATGCGCCGAGGTGTACCGGCAGCGCTCGCCGCTGCACTTCGCCGATGGCCTCGCGTGTCCGGTGATTTTCTTCCAAGGCCTGGACGACAAAGTGGTTCCGCCCAGCCAGACCGAGGCCATGGTTGCGGCCCTGCGGTCGAAGGGGTTGCCGGTGGCGTACGTGCCGTTCGCCGGCGAACAGCACGGCTTCCGCCGCGCCGAGAACATCAAGCGGGCGTTGGAAGCAGAGCTGTACTTCTACTCGCGGATATTCGAGTTCTCGGTGGCCGATGTGCTGCCGCCCGTGGTGATCGAAAACCTCGACAGTGGCTGAATCTGAAAGCAGACGATGTATCAACCGCCGCTCGGGGTTGCGGTCGGCGTGGCCACCGGACAGCCGTTCAGCGCGTTATTCACTGCCGTCAGGATCTCATCGACGGTGATGTGGCCGTTGTGGTTCACGTCGCCCGCGTCGCAGGTGGCGTCCGCAGTGCCCAGGGCGATGTTGACCATCGTCAGGATGTCATCAACGGTGACACGGCCCTTGCCCGTGCAATCGCCGGCGCACGGCGGTGTGGGCGTTGCGGTTGCCGTCGCCGTGGGAGTGGAGGTTGGGACCTCCGTCGATGTCGCTGTGGCGGTGCCGGTCACGGTAGGGGTGCTGGTCGGGACGCCGGTGGGCGTGTCAGTTGGAGAAGCCGTGGGGGTGTAGGTTGCTGTCGGGGTCAGTGTCAGTGTTGGAGTAAATGTCAGTGATGGGGTGAGGGTCGACGTTGGGGTCGGGGTTACGGTTGGGGTTGAGGTTGGGGTCCGGGTTGCGGTCACCGTCGGTTGCGGAGGCAGCGTCGGGGCGGGGGTGAAGGCGGAACCCGAGAAGAAGCGGCTGTAACGCAGGAGATTGCGTGCAGCGGCCTGTTGCGAATTCGGCTCGGCGCCGGTGCAATACGTCAGCGTGGTGACGATGACGCGGCCGTCCCCATGCCGATATTCCACCCAGGTCTGGCCGTCGTCGTTCGCCAGCACCGGCGTTGCGCCGCTGGGCAGAGTCGTCAGGGTGCCGAGATCGGTGTGCTGCCAAGCGGTGAAGTCGGCAACGCCGAGCGGCTCACCGCCGATTTTCGCTCCGGTGATGTACGGATGAGTGGTGGCGAGAATCGATTCGCTATCGTGTTGTGTTGTGGCCGAGAAGCCGACGCCGTCCGGTGCAACGTCGGCTTGGTCACCGGAAGCGCCGGCGACGTTGATCACCGTCACTCCGCCTGAGTTGACAAACCGTTCAATCACGCCTCCGGGTGACACCATTTGCCGTAGGAAGCCGTAGTCGCTGCTCGTCAGGCCTGGCGCCACGTAGATCACCTGGTACAGGTTGCGGAGCTGCAGGGGATCTGCGGCGGCGATGTTCCGAAACGTGTTGGTGGCGCCGAGGAACTGCAGGCTTGCCGCCAAGTTGAAACTGCATTCCCACTCATTCTGGACGCGCGTTTCGCTGGCCGCGAACAGGAACGCAATGTGAGCCAGTGGTGGTGGCGTCGGTGTCGGCGGTGTGCCGGTGATGGTTGGGGACGCCGTCGCGGTCGGCGACGGCGTTGGCGTGTCTGCAAGCGGGGTGGCGGTTGCGGTCGCTGTTTCCGTCGCCGTCTCCGTTGGTGTTGACGTAGCCGTCTGTGTCGGCGTTGGCGTCGACGTCGGGGTTTCGGTGGACGCCTCCGTGAACGTCGCTGTGGGTGTGTCCTCCACGGCTCCTACCGGAGCTGCGGCGGTCAGGAAGGCGAGAAGGGCGATCGCTCCGAGTGCGGCCTTCAGCCTGACGCAGCCCCCGAGGCCGAGCCGAAGGAGTCGCGCTGCTGAGAATGCGACGTCGTGTCGACCTAGTCGTGCAGACAACCCAGTGTAACCAGTTCGATCGGTGAGCATCGTCGTCAGTCTGTGTGTGCGCGCCACGGAGTTACTCTCCCTGCCATCCTATACAAACGAGCAACATGTGTATGCGCGGTGTGCCGAACCACGTCAAGAGGCGCAAGGGAGTTCCGAAGCCGGCAGCGGGCGGTTGCGCCGTATGTGCATGGAATATACCCCGTAACAGTTGACAGACTAATATGTATAGCGCTATAGCAGGTGCGCGCAATGACAGCGAGCATGCCAAGCGGCGGTCTGTGGTGTTACGGCACGGCGAAGTGGCGGGTCGGGTACTTCATGAATCGAGTCCATGGTCCGCCGTGAAGCGGTCCAACATGGTCGGGACGGACACTCAGCAACGGGGCCGATACTTCCAGAAGGAGGCACAATGAAGGCGAAGAAAGTCAGCGGGTTTACGTTGATCGAGCTATTGGTGGTGGTAACCATCATCGGCATCCTGGCGGCGGTTGCAATCCCCCAGTTTGCCGTCTATCGGCAGAAGGGGTACGACGCCAGCGCCCAGTCCGACCTGCGCAATGCTGCCAGTGCGGAAGAAGCGTACTTTGCGTCCTATCAGGTCTACGTGGGCTGCACGGACGCGGCTGCCTGCGTGACGGCGCTGCCCGGCTACAGGAAGTCGGTGGGCGTGAGTCTGGCGATGACGTCCTCGACCAGTTCGTTCGCCGGTACGGCGTCCCATGGGGACGGCACCGGAAGGGTCTGGAGCTTCGACAGCACGGCCGGCGGCATGGCGAACTGATCTCTCTCATGGCGAGGCGGGGACAGGTTCCCCTCGCTTGTCTCCGCCTCGCGTATTTTCAATCGGCGTTGTCGTAGTGGAAGATGGAGGACGTGGAGGTGGTGCCGGCCGGCAACGTCAAGGCCATGGCTAACGAGCACAACTTCGTCTTCTGCGCGACCAAGTGGATCGGCATGGCGGACGAGGACCTCTCCAACGCCGAGGCGATCCTCCAGGACCTCAGGAAGTTCCGGAGCCTCGCGGACGATCGGCGCCTCGATCCATCAGCCGGCGATCGCGCTCGGGCGCAATCCCGATGTGACGCCCTATTTCAACATCCCGGCCATCCCTACGGATCCGTTCGACGGCTCCGCTCTGATCGTCTGGGGCAGCGGCGCGGCTCCCGCGCCGACCACGAACAAGGCCCCGTCGGTCGGGCCCGATCCACACTCGGACCCGCGGAACTCGCCGCTCGCGCGACAACAGAAGTCGGACTTCTTGAAGGTCAGCGGCGGCGCTGTGGTCGACGTCTGCTCGGGCGACCCGTGCGTCGCCCCGTAGCGGGCGGGCGGCGGACGTAGACACCTGTTGCGGCACGGGTCCCCGGATGCGGAGGACCCGTGCCGCTCGCGGTACCATCCGGTGTAGCCCATAGCCTGTTGCACCGCACGCATCCGGCGCGCAATGGTGTAGACCTGCGCCGGGGCGAGAGGCGGGTGACCGCCCACCGAATCGGCGGGCCTGCTGACCTCCTCGTGGACGATCGAGGTCCGTGAGTCGAGCAGTTCTTCCTCGCCTTGATGCCTGTCCTCGCCGACAACAGCCCGACCGGCATGTGCCGCGGCTGCATGCGGAAGAAGTACTTCCGCATCGCTTTCTCAATGATGCGCCGGGGATAGAAGAGCGTCGCGCCCTTGTGGGGACATGAATCGGGAGTTGGGAGAAGGGCCACCGGGGCTGAGGGGGTGAAGGACTACATACTGGAAGATGTAGTAAGGTACTTGATAAGTGTAACAAATAGGCGCAGGACGTACTAGCATAGATTAATGGAGGGCGCGGGCAGGGCCGGATGGCGCTGGGGGGCGGGGCGACGGGGGTCGGGAGTTGGGCACCAGTAGAGTGATGGCTAGGACATCTTTAAATACTCCCGTTGCCCGTCTCCGGACGCCCGACTCCCGACCCCCGACGGCTCTGCACGGGCGCAGGGGACGAGCGCTGACATGCTGGGTAGTGGTGGTGATTGCGGCGGCACTGCTGCTGTCCCATGTCGCCTACGCCCAGCAGCTGCTGGCTTCTGATGCGCTGCGTATTCTCGGGGCACGGCTCGAGGTACAGGCGCCGGCGGATGTGCCGATCGATACGCCGTTCACGCTGCCGACGGCGCTCATCGATGGCGACGGACACGCGATCGTCGCTGACACCCTCTTCACCGCTGGCAGCGTCTTGGTGCGCGGGGAGCTGTCTGGTCCCGGGCTGGCCGGGAGCACCGGCGGGGACGCCGGCGCCACTCTGCCGGTCGGACCCGTGCCGGCAGGAAGCCCATTGCTGATTCCGGCGCTCACCCGCGCCGGCAACTACGTGGTCGATCATCTGCGTCTCACCGATGCGCAGGGCGTCGAGATCTTTCCGGCGGCGCCGTCGGTGTTGTCTATCAAGGCGTTGGAAGAGATCTTCGTCACCTCCGTGTCGTCACGGCCGCCGTCGCTCGACGAAATCCAAGACCGCGGCATCGTTCTCGACCCCAACAACTACACCGCCTTCGAGTTCACCTTCGGGATTGCCACGGAATCCAACCCCGTGCCTATCAGCCTCGCCGTCGCCTTCCCGCAGGATCAAGCGGCGCTCCCCACGGGCGGAGCCGGCCTGGATTTGGCCGTGACCGTCCCCGGCCTGAATATCAGCCGCGGCTGGTCACGGCACAATCTTGGCAAAAGCATGCTGCCAAATTGTTTAAACAAGTGCTTGACAGCTCCACATAATTCAGAGTAGGAGAGCCATGCCGCAGCGGAGGATTGCCGCGGCATGGTAGCGAGAGACCAGACTGCTTGGGCAAGGGGGACGCGGGGCGGCGAGACGCCCGCGTGTGACATGTCCGTCGCGAACAGAGCGGCTGCGCGGTGCG
>DASVHW010000137.1 GCA_036382395.1 Candidatus Binatia bacterium
CGATTTTGTCGGACAGTTCCACGACCCGAAATGTTGGGAGACGCGGCCGCCGGAGAAAAGGGCGCGGGTGGCGCCGGAGTCGGAGGGTCTGCGGGCACTGGAGGCGGTCAATCGCGAGCTGGTGGAGCGCGGCGCCGACCGCAGCGTGACGCAGGCAACCATCGACCATGACGGGCCGATCATCGAGGCGCACAAGCGCGAGGCGACGGTGGCGTACGAGGGAACGCGGGGGTTCCAACCGCTGGTGGCGGTGTGGGCGGAGCAGCAGCTCGTGGTGTCGGACGAGTTCCGGGACGGCAACGTGGCGGGAGGCGACGACCCGTTGAGCTCGGTCAAGCGAGCGTTCGCGAATCTGCCGCCGTGGGTCGTCGAGCGCCGCTTGCGTGCCGACTCGGCAGCTTACTACACGCCGCTGCTCAAATATCTGGTGAGGGAAAAGATCGGCTTCGCGATCAGCGCGGACATGACCAGGGAGCTGCGGGCGTGCTGCAGCGCCGTGGCAAACCAGCGATGGGCTCTGCTCGATACGCGGGAGCGTGAACAGGTCGACCTCGCCGAGGTGGAGTTCACCCCAGGTGACTGGCCGCGCGATGCGTGGCCGCTGCGCTACATCGCGCTGCGGTTCACGCCGCGCCAGCAGGAGCTGTTCGAGAGCAAGGGCGTCACCTACCACGCCGTCGTCCCCTGCCATCGCGGCGACCTCAAACGTGGCACCCTCCATGGGATCATTAAGCAGGCAGGACTCACCCCCGACGAGTTCATTACACTGCTGCGTAGCTGATCGTTGTGAGTAGCCGCCGGTGCTCGCGGCCGTGATCAGCCTCAAGAGGACGCACCAGGGGTCACTCACCTGTTTACCCGATATTCTACGCTAAGGAGTGACCCCATCAAGTTGCTGCGCGGTTGATCGACCACCGCGGCATCATCGCGCTGGCAAGACGCCTTCAGGTTGTACACCTTGCGCCCGCAACGACTGCAGGCCCAGACGTGTAGCGGCGGAAGGCCGAAGTTCAGCCCCAATGTTTGTCAGCTCTCCTTGCCACTCACCCCTTGCCGCCGCGAGCCCGCGATCGCCGACGCCGGCATCGCCCCACCGTGTCGTCCGGCCGCACGCAAACTGCCAATCGAGTACAGCATATTACGCCTCACTGAGGTGGCGGCTACGCGGCATGGGCTGCGGTGCCTAGCAACTTATGCGGGTCCCCGAATGCTCACACTTCAAAGTCTACTTTCCGGACCCGCAAAGGCCCACCTTTCTTCGTGGCCATTCCTTGGCTTCCTTCCTTGCCCGGTAGTCCGCTTCCGCGAGCCGGCGCCGACGTGTGTTCATGCGGCCTTGGCCGTGACCCACAATTTGACGCGCGTTTTCTTCTGCAGCGCGCAAACAATGTCGAAGAAGTTCTCGGTACTCGGGTTACCGCGCGGCGCGAGCATGCGATGCAGGCTCTTGGCGGATTTGTTGACCGCCGCCGCCAGTGCTTCGAAGCCCACTGTCGCGTTGACCAGATCGCGCAAGATAGCCTTGCCCGCAGTGGTGTCACCGGCGAGATAGGCATTGATCGCTTCGGTAAATAGCGCCTGGCGGAACCGCGTGTCACGCCGCGCACGAGCCAGAATGGTTTCCTTGAAATCCCGTGTGAGTGCCATAGTACTCCTCTCTTATGATTCACGCCTTGCGGCGCCGGTAATCGGTCCATCGTGCTTTTGCCGCGGCGATGGCTTCCTGCTGTCGTTGCTTGCTGCTCCCGCCCAGCAAGATCACCAGTACATCGCCATCTCTGCCGAAATAGACGCGGTAGCCAGGACCGAACTCGATCTTCCTTTCGAACACGCCGGAGCCAACACCTTTCACGTTCGACAAATTGCCAGCGGCCAGCTGATAGACAGCCGCAGCCACCTTGGCCGCTGCCGGTGCATTCAAGGAGTCGAACCACTTCGCGTAGGCGGAACGGCCTTGGCCATCGAGGTATTCAACAAGCCGGATCGGTGCCACGCCCAAAAGTAACATAATTGTTACCATGCTTGCAATCGCTACATCGCTGCATAGTGACGGATCGCTCCGCAGTGGTACGCGACGCACAGAACTCGCAAAACAGCAGAGCCGAGGTTCGGCGTTGAGCGGTCGGCCGCGCACCACAT
The DNA here is from genome assembly GCA_036382395.1 of Candidatus Binatia bacterium. Taxonomy (NCBI): domain Bacteria; phylum Candidatus Binatota; class Binatia (SeqCode); species Binatia bacterium. The sequence goes on from DASVHW010000137.1 coordinate 2,140, forward strand.
TGTAGGGCCGCGCCGCATGACGTGGCTGCGGACCTGCCTCAGATCGGCACGTCGTGCGAGGTGCTTTCCGACGTCGTGCGTCGGCGCTTGTCGTAGATCTGCGTCGTCGTGATGTGCGATGGCCGAGTAGCTCTTGCACCTTGGTGATGTCGACGCTGGCGTCGAGGAGCAGCGTGGCCGTGGTGGCGCGCAGCGAGTGCGGCGTGTAGATGCAGCGCCCGTCCTTCGTCGCGCCGGGCAACTGTTGCGGGTATGCCTGAATGGTGAGGTACATCGCCGCCGCCGGCATCGCCGGCGACAAGAACGGACCGCTCTTCCGGACCACCCGCGGCAAAACGCGTCAGCTCACCCGCAGCCCGATGACTCGCGTCGACGTCTTCCGGATGATCAAGCGGCGGGCACAGGACGCCGGTCTCTCCTCCACCGCGGTCTGCTGCCACGCCTTCCGCGCCACCGGCATCACAGCCTATCTCGAAAATGGCGGTACACTCGAACACGCGCAGCAGATTGCGGCGCACGAGTCGCCGCGCACGACGAAGCTCTATGACCGGACCATCGACCAAGTCGGCCTCGACGAGATCGAGCGGATCGCGATCTAACAGTCCTATCCCTTGATAGCCCCAATCGGCACGCGCACAATTCTTGCCAAGATTTGACAAGATTCACGCGGGCTCGCTACGATGGAACCACTATGAAACCTCGTGTTGCCACCATGAACGTGTCGTTGCCGGCGCCGTTGCGCGCCCGACTCGATGAGAAGGTGCAAAAGCTCGGCTCGTACGGCTCAACCAGCGAGTACGTCCGTGAGCTCATCCGCCGCGACCTGCAACGCGACGCGATTGCCCATGTTGACGCGCTGCTGGCCGAGGGCCTGGCGTCCCCCACCGAACCCGTCAACGCGGCGTGGTGGAAAGCCCGCCGCGATCACCTAGCCCGACATCGGCGCGAACGGGCCAAGAAACAACAGCCCCATAAACGCGCGTGACCGACCTTGAGCTCATCATCCACGAGACCGCGCGACACGATGTCGACGAGCACGTCGAGTACCTCGACGACCGGGACCCCAACATGGCCGAACGGTTCCACAGCGAGCT
>DASVHW010000138.1 GCA_036382395.1 Candidatus Binatia bacterium
GCGTCGGCGCTGGCGCAGTCGTTGGGCTATGAACTGGGGGCACGGACGCGGCAATTCGACCGTCTGGACCTCGCCGCGGCGCTGTGGCTGCTCGACCTCCAGAGTGAGTTGGTGTTCTCAGGCGATGCGGGGCGCCAGGAAATCGGAGCCGGAGGCACATTCCAGCCGGCGGGGGCCACGCGGCGGTGGGGTGTCGACTTCGAAGCGCGCTACCAGTTCACCGCCTGGTTATTCTCGGATTACGATCTCAGCTGGGCGGACCCGCGTTTTCGCGGCGGAGACTTTCCGGGCGGCGCGATTCCCTTGGCGCCGACGCTGCTCATGAACGGCGGCTTGACCGCCGATCTGGGCAACGGCTTCTCGGCGGCACTCAGAGTCCGCTACCAGGGTGACCGCCCGGCGAGCGAAGACCGGACATTGACGGCGCAGGGCTATGCGCTCCTGGACCTGCTCGGCCGCTACCGCTGGCGCAATGTCGAGGGTCAGCTGTCCCTGCTCAATCTCACCAACACCGACTGGCGGGACGCGCAGTTCGACGATCAGTCATGCGCGCGTGGTGAACTCGGCGCTGCTCCGGAGTGTGCGCGGGTCTCGCCGCTCAAGCAGAGCGGGAGTTCTTCGAACGGTGGCGTCGAAGACATCCACTTCACGCCCGGCAATCCGTTCTGGGTCCGCGGCGGCGTGACCATGTATTTCTGAATGCCGAGGCTGCGGGGGACTCATGACTGCGACGATGCTGCCCGTCGTTGGTCTGTCGGGGCTCGTGGGGCACCCGATGGTACTATGAGCATTCTAAGCGTCTTTCAAATGCACCACTGTCGGAGGATCGTTGCATGACAGGGCTTACCCGATTCGGCATTTCCCTCGACGAGAAGCTCCTGCGGGAGTTCGATCGCCTGATCAAACGGAAAGGATACACCAACCGCTCCGAGGCGATCCGTGATTTGATCCGCGATAATCTCGTCCGGGAACAGTGGGAGACGGGAACGGCGGAAATGGTCGGCACGATCACGCTGGTCTACGACCACGAGACGCGTGAGCTAACTGACAAGTTGACTGATCTGCAGCACGATCATTTCGACCGCATCGTTTCTACCCTGCACGTCCACCTCGATGCGCACCATTGCCTGGAGGTCATGGTCGTACGAGGGCAAGCCGCGGAGCTGAAGAAGATCGCCGACAAATTGATCGGGACCCGTGGAGTGAAGCACGGGACTTTCTCCGCAACGGCCGAAGGCAAAGCGCTGGCGTGATCGGCCAGTACACCCGCAGGCGAGTCACCACCTCATACTAGGAAAGTTGACCGCTGGCCGACGGCCTAACTCACTGGCATTGGACATAGCCCAGGGTTGCGAAGCTACCCTGGGCAGGTTCCGGATTGGAGGTCCCGCCCAGTTGCAGCCCAGGATGCGCATCGATATCATCACCGTAAAACGTTTGCCCTATCGATCGGAGAATACATGGAAACGGTCACGATTTCCCCCAAGTTTCAGGTGGTCATCCCGAAGGACATCCGCAGGCAACTGAAGCTCAGCCCGGGTCAGAAGGTTCAAGCTGTTCTTTACGAGGATCGAATCGAGCTCATTCCTGTTCGGCCGCTGAAGAAAATGCGGGGATTCCTCAAGGGCATCGATACGGACGTGCCGCGTGAAGGAGATCGCGTGTGAACATCGTCGACTCCTCCGGGTGGCTCGAGTATTTTGCGGACGGACCGAACGCGAAGTTCTTTGCCGCAGCGGTTGAAGCGACGGGTACGCTCCTGGTCCCGACCCTGAGCCTGTATGAAGTGTTCAAGCGGGTCCTACAGCAGCGTGGGGAAGGCCACGCCCTTCAGGCCGTCGCACTCATGCAGCAGGGCAGAATTCTTGAGCTGACCGCACCTCTGGCACTGGCAGCGGCAAGGGTCAGCCTAGATGAGAAGATACCCATGGCAGACAGCATCATGTTGGCCACGGCCCGCGCACATGGTGCCACCCTCTGGAGCCAGGATTCCGACTTCGAAGGGATTCCGGGTGTCAGGTACGTCGTCAAAAGAGCCTCGGGCTCATAGTCACGGACGCGCCGGACGCGTCGTGGCTTGGGGAGTCGGTGTCGAGCGGCAGGAAGACGAACTCGGCCTCCGGGTCAACGAACTTCTTGATCAACCACGGGCAGGCGATCCGGTCGACTTTGGCAAACTGTCGCGTGATCCAACGCATGTGCGCTCCCAGTCTACGCAGTGTTCTGCTTGAAACGGATGAGGCGCCAGAGCGTCGGGTTCATCCGCGACGCATCCCAATTGGTCATCGACGCTACCCTCTGACGAGAAGTCCAACGGCGCCGGCGGCGACAATGACCACCGGCTCCGGGACCTTCCGTACGTAGACCAACGCCAGCAACGTCACGAGACCGATGAGGGCGGTCGGCACGTCAATGATCGCACGCCGGCCGAGGACGAAGGCCGCGCCCGCGATTGCTCCCGTGGCCGCCGCCGTCACGCCATCGACAAACGCCTTGACCCTGGGATCTTTTGCGGACCGACGGAAGTACTTCGCCGGAATGATCACGAACAGGTAGCAGGGCAGGAACACGCCACTCGCGGCCAGCGTCGCCCCAATCGGACCACCCACGAGGTACCCAATGAAGGCGACGGTAATGACCACCGGTCCCGGGGTAATCATGGCGACGGCAACGGCATCGAGGAACTGCCGCTCGGTCAGCCAGTGGAACTGCCCGACGACGCCGCCGTACAGGAACGGGACGATGGCCAGGCCGCTGCCGAACACGAACGTGCCCGCTTCGGCGAAGTACAGGGCGATCTTCCAAAACGTCCCTACGCTTGCCGGCCCTGCAAGCCCGGCGATGAGCCACGTCGGCACCAGCGCCACGGCCGCGGCTCGACCGGAGAAAACTGGCCGCGTCTTGATGACGAGCGCCACCACGCCGCTCAGCACGAAGAGCCACACCACTTCGCTCTCGGTCCACGCCGTCACGACGGCGCTCAGGACGAAGAGTCCCCACAGCAGCGAGTCGTGCCCGAGCGTCATGTGCACGAGCTTGTAAGCGCTGCGTCCGATGATGGCGATGACCGCCGCTCCGATACCGTAGAATACGCCCTGCATCCAGGGCAGCCCACCGAAGCGCACATAAAACGCCGAGAGGGCGAGCACCATCAGGAACGACGGCAGGACGAACGCCGCGCTGACCAGCGTGGCGCCCAGGTTTCCGGCGCGTACCCAGCCGAGGTAGATCGCCAGCTGCGCCGCCAGCGGCCCCGGTGCGAGCTGGGCCAGTGCCAGTCCCTCGACGTAGTCCTGCTTCGAGATCCACCGCCGGTCCTCGACGAGATCCCGCTGCATGTAGCCGGCAAGCGCGATCGGTCCCCCAAAGCCGGACGTCCCCAGCCACACGAAGTACGAGAGGAACTCCCGCAGCGTGCTGGGCGCTGTCTCGGAGGGCGTGTCCGCTGCTACGGGTGCCGCTACGGTGTTCATCGATCACTCCGATCTAGTGCCTCTGCATGTCGAGCGCCGCCTTCAAGCCCTTCGCCAGCGCCTGCGTTGGGACAAGGCCCCAGTAGTGGAGGAACATGACCTGCGGCGACTTGCCAGTCATATACTGATGGATCACGACGATGTTGATTCCCTCTCCGCGCAGCGCCCTTAGCACACCCTGCAGCTCGGGCTCCAGCATCGCGAAGTCGCCGTCAACGACCGCTTTGTCGTCTGCGCCGGCGAACGCCGCCGAGGAAGTGAATCGGTATCGAACATCTCGATGCGGCCTGCTGCTGGAACTCACCGTACTGGTGGATGCGGCTCCGTGAACGAGCCACTGTGGCGCAACCCGTGGTGGTGCGGTATGAAAAAGCAATGCCGGATGTCGCAGCCATCTATCACCGCACCAAGGAAGTGAACATCTACCCCATCGGGGGCGATCGGTTCCTGATCGAGGCGTTCCTTCAAGATGAGGTCCACGATGTTCACGCAGAGATCGAGATTCTCCACCCGTCCCTTGAAATCGTCGCTGCGCGCAGCGAGGTGCGGAATGGCCCATTCACCAACGTCTGCAACATGACGCATGCGAACGTCGAGCGTCTCGTCGGTATGCGGGTCGCGCGGGGCTTCACCGGCGAGGCGCGCAAGATCGTCGGCGGCCCGGCAGGATGCCACCGCGTGTCCGAACTGTTGGTCGAAATCGCCCAGGCCGCTTACCAGCTGCACTTCGTGCGGCTCTTCCTGAGTACGTCCGCCGAGCAACGGGCCCGCGAGGATGTTCCCGCCGAGCGGCACGCGTTCGTCATCGAGAACGTGCCGGGCATGCGGAACACCTGCTTCTCGTACAGCGAGAGCAACCACGCCATCATTGCTGAGAAGGCCGAACCACTACGCTTACGCGCGCAGCAGATGCCGGTTCGAAAGATCGACGGCAGGGGTGCGTGAGAGATTCGATCCTCCTCGGGCTCGGCCGCTGGATGATTCCGATTCCCGGCATGGTGTGGCGTCGGGTCGTGCGCGCGAACGCGAGCCAGATTCCGCCCACTCGGGCCAAGGTGTTCACCCTATTCATCTGCGGGCGTTGGTCGCTCTGATCCCAGTGCGGCCAGCATTTGCTGTATCAGCGTTCGCGCCGCGATCGCGTAGGCATCGCCGAGGTTGACCACACCTGGCGTCGCCACCGGGCGTGACGGATGGTCCATCGTCCACAAGACGTTGCCGTTCGTCGGATCAACCAACGCGACCTCGACCGAGGCAATGACGAACGTGGGATGGACGGGAACATCAACTTCCCAACGCCGAACGTCGATGTACAGTACGGCTGCTTCGAGTTGATTGCGGGCCGCCACCGCCGCCGCGTCCTGCGCGCTGGTCGGCGGGTGGTCGCCAGTCATGGCGTCGACCAACTCGGGCGAGACTACCGTAAAGCCGCGTCGCGCTAGTTGGCGGCGTGCCTCCGAGGCGAGCACATCCGGGACGGTGATGCGGTCGGTGCGCGCCACATACTTCTCATAAAACGAGGCGCCAGCGATGAGCAGCGGATCGCCGGTCCGATTGTTCGGCGGGAAAACTGCCACGGTGCGGACCGTCGGTGGCAGGAGCGTCACGGCAGGCGGCTGTGCGCAGCCGCACACCACAAGCAACAAAAGCCAGCTCAACAATATGCGGCCCTTCATTGGTGATCCTTCTCCGCGCGCGTAAGCGCTTCCAAGCGACGCTCCATTGCTTCCAGCTGGCGGCGTACGGTCTCCTGCTCCGTCCGCAGCCCCACCAACGCCAGGCGCGCGTCCGCGAGGCTCGCAACAGCATCGGTCGACTCGGCGCCGGCGATCACCTCCGGTACGAGGGCGCGTACCTCCGCCTCGAGACGGCCGGCGGCGGAGTCATCGTGACGGGTTGCAGCGAGGGCGTAGTGATACAGCGCCGTGCCGGCGCGGTGTGCGGCTTGCGCCTCTCCGGAGACGGCAAACAGCGGGTTGGAGTCGTCTGCGAGGCGACGGTCGAGCCCATCGTAGAACGCCGCCAGCGCTTCCCCGGTGAACCAGTCCTTGTCCCCGGCGGCGTTGATCCGAGTCAATCGGGGCGCCATGAACTCCAGCAAAGGGCGGTCATCGGTGTTGACGCGCGCCTCTTGGAAGATATCGGTTGCGGCAGCGAGGTCGCCAGCGTAGAGCATGCCGAAGCCGTGCGGCGTGGCGAGGAGCGGGTCGCGGCTCCAATCGGGTAAGCGGCCGAGTCGTTCGCCCACCTGCTCGAGATCCACCCGACGTGACCCGAGTTTGCCGATGAGTCCGACGACAGGCCGGTCGGGATAAAAGTCTGCCCGCCACAAGCTGGTCTGCGGAAAGACGGAGAGAAAAGTGTGCGTGATCATGTCGAACTCTTCATGCGTGAGCTGATAGAACGGCAGCCACTGGCAGAATAATCCGTTCGGTGCCAGACGCCCGGCAACGGTAGCGTACATCTCGCGCGAGTAGAGGTTGCCCGCGCCCGCGTGCCACGGGATGAAGAGATCCGATACGATCACGTCGAAACGCTCCTGGCTTGCGGCAAGGTAACGGCGCCCGTCATCGAGCACGAGGTGGACGTCGGGCCGCTCCAGCAGCCCGGCGTTCCAAGGCGCGAAGTGAGCGCGTGCGGCCGCGGCAACTTCGGGAACGAGTTCCACAACGGTGGTGTCCTCCAACCCCAGTGCGGGACCCGCACTGGCGGTAATCCCGGTGGCGAGGCCGATGAACGCGGCACGCCGCGGCCGCGGATGCACCAACAGCGGCACAAGGCCTAATCGGCGCTCGTTGACTGCAGCGGCGGTACCGCCAAGGACGTAGTAGTTGTCGAGTCGCAGCTGCAGATCGCCGTCGGTCTCTACCACGGTGACGATCCCGCTCGGGCCTTCGAGGGTCGCGCGCAGCATCTCTCCCTCCGGCCGCAAGTGCACCAGCGGAGCGCGCATCGGGTTGCAGAGCACGACGCCCAGCAGCGCTGCATACGCAAGTGGGCGTAGGCGGGCGTGGGGCGGGGCGATCACGTCGGCGAGGATGACGTATACGATCGCCGCGGCAAGCAAGGTCGCGCGAATGCCCAGCAGCGGAACGCCGAGAAAGCCCGCCGCGATGGCGCCGACAATGCCGCCGAACGTGTTGGCCGCCGATAGGTCGCCGAGCGGACGTGCGGCGGTCTCACGCTCGTCCCATGCTGCCCACAGCGCCGGTAGCACCATGCCCGAGGCAAACGCGACAGGACCTACGCTTGCGGACGCGAGTACGATGATGCGCCGCAGGTACTCGGATAAACCGGACTGCATGCCGACGTAGGCCAGGCCGTCAGTTGAGTGGACAAACGTCCACACGCCGCCGACGGTCGCCGCCGCTGCGACCACCAAAGCCGCGGCGGCGATCCGCGCCGGTGTGAAGCGACGCAGAAGCAGGGCGGCTGCGCCCGCGCCAGCAGCAAGCGCCAGGAGGAATACCAGAGCGATTGCGGTGAAGGAGTAGACCGAGTTGTGCAGCACCTGCGCGAACAGCCGCGTCCACAATACTTCGAGCCCGAGCCCCAGAGCGCCCGCGCCGGCGGCGACTATGCGCAGGCGGCCGTGTGGCACGAGGGCCCCTCGATACGCCGCCAAAACAGGGCGGCTACTTGTATATTGGGGTTGTGGGGAGCGGTTCTCCACAAGCTGACGGAACGAGCGAGGGGGGTGGGGTGTGACCCGCTCCGCGTTAGGTCGCGGTGGGGTGGGGAGCGGTCGTGCGGAGACGGGGCGTTGCGGCCAGCTTGTGGAGAACTGCGAGGGGGGGCGAGCGTCGCAAAGTTGGAGACATCCATCGGCATGGACGATAGAACACACAGGGTGTCCGGGAGACCGTCGGCTACGGAAGCCTTTGAGCTTGTCCCTGAGATGGGTCCCCCGCCCTCGTCGTCCATGCCGTGGAGTATCCGAGGCCA
>DASVHW010000139.1 GCA_036382395.1 Candidatus Binatia bacterium
TGATCCGGCCGCCTGGCCTTGCTGCCTCCATGGCGGCTGGAATCAATTTGGTCCCGGCCACCGCCAGAACCACGGCATCGGCCCCACGCCCCTCGGTCCATTCCCGCGTCTTTTCAACGGTGTCTGCCTGTGACGCGTTAATCGACCGACTCAAGCCAAAACCAGCGCTAATTGTAAGCCTCTGCACGTACAAATCGGAAGTTATTACCTTTGCACCCGACCTAAGTGCCAGTACTCCCAATATGATACCAATCGGGCCCTGTCCAATCACCAGCACTGTTTCGCCCCGCTCCAAGCGCAACGTCTCGATTCCCTTCATACACGTATTGACCGGTTCGATGAACGACGCCTGCTCGAACGAGCAGTCATCGGGCAGCTTGACCGCCCCGCCCCGCTCCAGAATCCAGTCCGATACCCGCACGTACTCCGAGAACCCGCCCCCGCTCGGCTCGAAACCCGCGCTGCAACCCACCTTCTTGTAAACGGGACATTGTGCAAAAACTTTGTGCCGGCAGTAGTAGCACTCTCCACAAGGAATGTGATGGAAAACGGATACCCGGTCCCCAACTGCATACCCCTTCACATTTGCCCCGACCAGCGCCACCGTCCCCGAAGTTTCGTGTCCGAAAATCCTGGGCGCTGAATGTGAACCAGTCGCAATCTTCTTCAGGTCGGTCCCGCAGATGCCGCAGGTGTGGACCTTGATCAGCAACTCCCCCGCGCCGATTTCGGGCACGCAAACGGTCTCCACGCGCACGTCGTTCACGCCGCGGTACACCGCCGCCTTCATCGTGGACGGGATCGTCCCCACCCCACTGCCCAGTCCGTTTTGTAAAGCTACCGGCATTCCTCTTAAAGGACCAAAACTCTACAAAAGTGTCATTCCGAGCGAGGATGCGGCAAACAACCAGCAGGCCCGCTTTTGGCCTGCGGGTTGCCGCATCCGAGTCGAGGAACCTGCAGTTCCTTCTCTAACCACGTCCTTCCCCTGCTATGACGCTCTCCAATTCTTCCGCCAACCGCTCCGCCGCCACCTTGCCATTTCTCCGCAGCGCACCCAACACTGGCCATACGTTGGGCCTGACAGAAGCCCAGCCTATCAACTTTAACAAATTCAGACGCCCGTTCGAATCAATAAATTGGCCCAGCGGCGGCATCTCAAAATCCAGCGTATCCGAGATCGCCTTCACCGCCAGGAACGGCACCCCGGCCGCGCGTGCAATCTCGGCCACCACCGCGGCTTCCATGTCCACCGCGTCCGCGCCGAACTGCTGCGCCATCTGTTCTTTTGCTTTGCGAGATAAAACCGACGCTGCGGTTACTAACACTCCCCGCGCCGCAACGTCGCGCACCGTCTCGTACCTTTCGCCTGCCGCCGCGTCGATCACTTGCGCCGGCCGTAGCACCTTCCCAATTGCCAGTTGTTGATTCAACGCGCCGGCGAGTCCCGCTGAAATCATGAGATCCGGCTCGTAATAATCCAGGGCGGCGCGTGCTGCCATGGCCGCTGGCTTCCGCCCAATCCCAGCGCACAGTATGAGAACACCGTCGCACCGATACGAGCTCTTCGCCGCCGCATGACCCGGCCCGTCCCAGTGCTCGACTTTCTTGCCCGCTCGTTTCCATTTGCGCAGCAGCGGCGCCACCTCCATCTCCATCGCCACGATGATGGCGATGCGGCGGGGCCCCCGCGGCGCGCCGGTTTTGGGTGTCATAGCGTGCACGTGCTTAGACATACCCGTTCGTCTTGAACCATTCGCACGCCCGCCGCAGCGCATCCTCTACCGGCACGACCTTGTATCCCAACTCGCGTTCCGCCTTCGACGACCGCACCCACATCTTCTTGCGACCCATGCGCACCGCATCAATCGTGACTCGCGGTTCCTTGCCCCGCAACTGGCCCGTGAATACCGTGTCAAAAACGCCCGCCGCCAGCGCGAACACGTACGGCAGCTTGACCTTGGGCGCGGGAATGCCCGTAGTCGCCGAAAGTTTGTCCAGGATCTGCTTGAGCGTCAGGTTCTCGCCGCCCAGAATGTAGCGCTCGCCCGGCTTTCCCCGCTCGTACGCCAGCACATGCCCTCGTGCGACTTCCCGCACGTCCACCACGTTCAAACCGGTGTCCACGTACGCCGGAAATTTCTTCTTCAGGAAATCGACGATGATTCTTCCCGTCGGCGTCGGCTTCACGTCCTGCTCGCCCACCGGCGCGCTCGGGTTCACGATCACGACGTCGTCGCCCTTCTTCCCGGCCTCCAGCGCCACCTGCTCGGCGACGAACTTCGACCGCTTGTAGTGCCCGATCATCTCCTCCAGCGTCACCGGCGTCTCTTCATCCACCACCGAGCCGTCGCTCCGGAATCCCATCGTCGCCACGCTCGAGCAATACACGATCCGCTTCACTCCCGCCTGCCGCGCCGCATCGATGAGTCCGCGTGTTCCCTCGACATTCGACCGGTACATCTCCATCGCGTCGGCTGCATTGCGGGTCCAAAGACGGTAATCCGCCGCGACGTGGAACACCGCCTCGCATCCGCGCAGCGCCTGCTTGTAAGTGGACGCATCGCGCAGGTCCCCGGTCACGATCTCCGAATTCTTCAGCGTGGAGATAGGCTTGGTGGGACTCGTGCTCCGGGCCAGCAGGCGCAGCTCCGCCCCCGCCACCTCCAGCGCTTGCGCAACGTGGCTGCCAACGAAACCCGTAGCTCCCGTGACGAAAGCTTTCACTGTGGGATAAATGCTACTCGATTGACGTGTTCGTGAGTGTTATCGAGTGGTAGGCCCCGGCGCCGCGATTCTCCTTACGGTTTGGGTAGGCCCCGGCGCCCTGATTCCTTTTACGGCTTGGTAGGCCCCGGCGCCGCGATTCTCCTTACGGTTTGGGTAGGCCCCGGCGCCCTCGCCGGGGCTGCATCGAACATGACCCCAAAATTACGCGGCACCGGCCGCCCTCGGCCGGTGCGAACCAATCTCTGTATTGACTGTCACCCGGAGCAAAGCACGCTTCAACTGACAACTGCTACTCCAGCTCCTCCGGCATTAGCCCGAAGCCCTTCTCTCCCGCCGCCTTCTTTTCCCAGTACTGACGCACCCAGTTCTCCCAGCTCTTCCCCGCCGCCATATCGCGCCCGGTAAACGCCAGCGCCGCAATCTCCGCATAGCTCACCGACGTCTTCGGACCGCCATCTTTCGGCAGTAACCGCACGCGCGAATCGGCCATAGTCTTTCCCGGCCGCCGGTCGAATATGTATCCCTCTACCTTCGTCCCGTCTTTCCTGGTAATCAGCACGTCCCCGCGATAGTCAAAGGCATGCTCCAGCGCCTCGCGCAGTTCGTCTTCTTGGGCAAGCTCCGGCACCCAGCCTTCCAGTTGCTCGCGCTTTGTTCCGGGGACAACTTCGAGTGCGTTGGGATCGACGTGGTGACCCGATTCCTTGCCCGTCATTAGGCCCGCGTCTCCTGCGGCGTATTGGAAGAATCTTCGATCTGTACCAGCGGATTGAATTCGTGCACCGGATGCACCGGCTCATCCAACAAATGCTCGGCGTCGGGATCAATGTAGTGGCTGAACATCGCCTTCGCCGTCGACAACAATCCCGACAGCGAGCTGAAGGTGTGGTTCACGGCCGACGCCTCGTATCCGCTGTGCACCATGCAATTCGCGCACTTCGGATTGCCCGACTCGGTCCCGTACTTTTCCCACTCCGTCGTTTCCAGTAATTCCTGGTACGTATCGGCGTAGCCGTCCTGTAGCAGGTAGCATGGCTTCTGCCAGCCGAACACGTTGTACGTCGGCATGCCCCACGGGGTACACGGATAAGTGCGCTTGCCCATCAGGAACTCGAGAAACAGCGGCGACATATTGAAGCGCCAATTCTCTTTCCGGTTCGACAGGATCGCCCGGAACAGCCGCCGCGTCCGCGCGCGACCCAGGAAATGCTGCTGGTCCGGCGCCTTCTCGTAGGAGTAGCCCGGCGAGAGCATCATGCCCTCGACGCCGAGTTTCATCATCTCGTCGAAGAACTCGCGCACGCTCTTCGGATCCGCGCCGTCGAAGAGCGTCGTGTTCGTCGTCACCCGGAAACCGCGGTCCAGGGCTTCTTTCACGCCCTCCACCGCCTTCTCGTACCCGCCCTCGAGGCATACCGACATATCGTGGTGTTCTTTTTGCCCATCGAGGTGCACCGAGAACGTCAGAAACTTGCTCGGCGTGAACTCGGCGATTTTCTGCTTTAGCAGCAGCGCGTTGGTGCACAGGTAGATGTACTTCTTGCGCGCGACCAGCCCTTTGACGATCTCCCCGATCTGCGGATGCAGCAGCGGCTCTCCGCCCGGGATTGCGATCGTCGGCGCGCCGCATTCGTCCACCGCCTTAAAGCATTCTTCCGGGGTGAGCTGCATCTTCAGCACGTGCCCCGGGTACTGGATCTTCCCGCATCCGGCGCACGCCAGGTTGCAGCGGAACAACGGCTCCAGCATCAGGACGAGCGGATACTGCTTGCGCCCCATCAGCTTCTGCTTCAGGACGTAAGTCGCTACCGTCCACGCCTGTGATACCGGAACTGGCATTCTGTT
>DASVHW010000140.1 GCA_036382395.1 Candidatus Binatia bacterium
ATCGGCGGCGGTGGCAGCATCAGCGGCATCGCCAGCGCGATCAAGCTCAGCGGCTCGAAGGCGAAGGTGGTCGGCGTGGAACCCGAATTGGCCAATGACGCGCAACTGAGTTTTCGTGCCGGCCGCATTGTCCAGCTCTCCGCCGAAGAAGTGACCCGCACTCTCGCCGACGGCCTGCGCACTCAATCGGTGGGCGAGATCAACTTCGAGCACATCCGCGCCTACGTGGACGACGTCGTCACCGTCAGCGAGTCCGATATCACCGACGCCATGCGCCTGATGGTCATGAACGCCAAGCTCGTCGCCGAACCCAGCGGCGCCGTCACCTTTGCCGCCTACATCAAGCACGCCGCCCAGCTTCCAGCGGCGAAAAAGGTGGTCGCCGTCATCACCGGCGGGAACGTGGAGCCGGCGCTGCTGGCGAAAATTCTCGCGGAGTAAGCCGCAGGCCGGGGTGTTTCGACCATCCAGCCCGACCTGCGGGCTACCACCTGCGACCGACAATTGTTATCCTTCATCACGGTTATGAAACGCTTCGTTCTCGCAAGCATCGTTATCCTCGCCCTTCCCTGCTTCGCCGCCGAGACGGTGCGCGGCATCATGGTCCGTTCCGCGCAGATCTACCTCCTCCCCGCATCCGACTCCACCAAGGTTGGTGAGCTGCAGCGCGGACGCGAGGTCGCCATTCTCGAAAATCCCGGCAAGGGTTGGATCCACGTGCTGGCCATGCTCAGCCAGAACCGCTACACCGGCGAGGAGAAAGACGTCAGCGGCTGGTTGATCGACAAGGGCATCGTGCGCACGAACACGCCCAGCGGAGACAAAATCGTTTTCGGCGAGGCGGTTTCGTCCGAAGCTGAGGCCAGCCGACGCGGCGGACGCAAAGGCGCCGATACCGACGCTCTCCGCCTCTACTATCGCTGCTTCGAATATTTCCCGCAGTCGCCGCTCGCCGGCGAGGCGCTCTATCGCGCGGCCGATATTCGCTGGCAGCTCGACAAGATCGACGTCTTCTCCCGCCCCTCGGCCCGGCAGCGCGATGCCAGTTGGCGCGGCGACGGCATTGACGAAGAGCTGATGAAAGAGGTGAGGAAGAAATTTCCGCACACCAAGTGGTCCGACCTCGCCGACTTCCACATGATCGACAACAAGGTCTGCGGCGATTGGCAGGCCGAATCCAAGTGTCCCGAAAAGGAAGCGGAGATTTACGAGAAGTACGCTGAGGAGCATCCGCAATCGCCCGCCGTACCCGAAGCTTTGTACAACGCTGCCTGGCGCCGTGCCGCTCTGGTATCCATCTATCCAAACGAAGGCAAGAGCGGGAAAGTGGCGGAGGCGAAAGCGCGGGCCGAGGCGCTCTGCCAGCGCGTCATTTCGTCCTACGCGCAAACTGACTGGGCCGCCCGCACCCAAGCCTTGCTCTACATGGTGCAGCAGGACATTCCGACGTTCGGAAATCAGTTACAGTAGTTCTTTGGAGCGCAATTGAACCCTTACTCTCTCGCCGTACTCCTTGGCATCATCGAAGGCCTCACCGAGTTTTTGCCCGTCAGCTCGACCGCCCACCTGCGCATTGCCGAAGCCGCGCTCGGCATCGACCTCGCCAACGGCTACTGGAAGATGTTCACCATCGTGATCCAGCTCGGCGCCATTCTCTCGCTGCCTCTTTATTTCTGGCGCCGCATTCTCGACTTTCTTGAGACGTTCCCCTCCGGCCGCGAAGGCGACCGCACCGCCTTCGACCACCCTGTCTCGCTGACCTTCATCGCCTTCTTCGTCACCGCCATTCCCGCTTACCTGATGACGAAGATCATCGGCAAGCACCTGGAGAGCCTCTCCATCATGGGCGCTGCGCTGATCATCGGCGGCGTCGTGATGTGGATTATCGATTACGTTTACGAACACAACCGCGCCGTGCTCACCAGCCTCGGACACCCGACCGACTCAATGGAGCAGATGTCGCTCGGGCAATCCATCTGGATCGGCGCCTGCCAGATTCTCTCCGCGGTATTCCCCGGCACCTCGCGTTCGATGGCCACCATCGCCGCCGGACAGCTCACTGGCATGTCGCGTTCCGCTGCGCTCGAGTTTTCTTTTTTCCTGTCGATCCCGACCATGGTCGCGGCCACCGGTTACGACCTTCTGAAGTCATTCCGCCAAGGTGAAGCGGGCAGCGCAATCGGCTCCGCTCCCACCGGCGCTCAAGGATGGGCGCTGTTGGCCATTGGTTTCGTGGTCTCGTTTATCGTGGCTTACGGCGTGGTGGCCTGGTTCATGAACTGGGTGCGTGCCCGCGGCTTCGTCCCCTTCGCCATCTACCGCATCCTGGCCGGCGCCATGGTCCTCGCCTGGGCTTTGCGTAGCCGCTAACTGCCGGTTGTCATCCTGAGCGACGACGCGCCAATAGACCAGCAGGCCCGCTGTTGGCCTGCGGGTTACCGCGTCCGAGTCGAAGGACCCCTTGTGCTTCCCAACGACCAGAGACCAGCGACCTACTTCAGCAGCTTCCACACGCTGCTGTAATCATCCGTCCACACCACCCGCGGCCCCTCTGACACCGTCACCTCGCCCGCCTTCATCAATTCCATCTGGTACGGCAATTCCTGCGCGCTGACCAGCACCCAGGTCGCACTGAAAATCTCCTTGTCATCGTCCGGTCCACTGCTGATAACCAGCGCCTTCTTGCCTAATCGCTCGGCCGCGCCGCGCACCACCGGAACCAGGTCCAGATACCGGTTCGACACGTGCACCGCCAGCACTCCACCCGGCCTCAGTTGCTTAAAGTAAAGCTCGAAGGCTTCCCGTGTAAGCAGATGCACAGGAATGGCATCCCCCGAGAACGCGTCCACCGCCAGGATGTCGAAATTGTCCCCGCTCTCCCGCTCCAGCGACAGACGCGCGTCGCCCGGCACGATGTCGATTTTCGCCAGCGAGTCCCGCAGGAATGTGAACTGGTGATTCGCCACGTCGATCACCAACGGGTTGATGTCGTAGAAGCGGTAGTAGTCCCCCCAGCGTCCGTACGCCGCCAGCGTGCCGGCGCCGAGGCCGATCACTCCCACCCGCAAGGGTCCGCGTTTCCCTTCCTGCATTAGCACCACGCCGACGCCCGAGGATGTCGAGTAATAGGTGGTCGCGAAACGTCGCATCGACGGCGTCATGAACTGCAGTCCGTGATTGATCGTCCCGTTCACCAATTCGCGAAAGCGCGGGTCCGGCGGATCGAA
>DASVHW010000141.1 GCA_036382395.1 Candidatus Binatia bacterium
TTCTTTAGAATCGCTATCTCGGGAAATGCCTTATAATTTTAGGTGAGCGTCTTTGCCAGCTGGCGAGCAGGCAAAGAAGAAAGGCGGCGGAGATGCCGTTGGTGCCGTTTGTAGCGTCGTCACCAGCGGCTTTGAAGCGCCCGGAAGGTGATGCTGGTGACGTGTTGCCACGGCTTGGAACTATATGCTAGTAATGTCATAGTGTGGCACCTGAGAGAAAACCGCTGTTCTGGGTCGCCTCTTCGAAGGAGAACCTGAAGGACTTTCCGCCCGATGTCCAGGACGTGATGGGGTACGCCCTCGACCTTGCACAGCAGGGACTGAAGCACCCAGATGCAAAGCCCCTTAGCGGATTCGGCGGCGCAGGGGTCCTTGAGATTGTGGAGGATTTCGCCACTGACACCTACCGAACGGTGTACACGGTGAAGTTTGCGGGTGCGGTCTACGTGCTCCATGCGTTTCAGAAGAAATCAAAGCACGGAATCCAAATGCCGAAGCGGGACAAAGAGTTGATCAGGCGGCGTCTCAAGGGAGCGCAGGAAAATTACGCTGACTGGATTGAGCGAGAGGACACACAATGAAGACCAAGATGAAAGTGGAGCAGAGCAGCGGGAACGTTTTTGCTGACCTCGGTCGAAAAGACGCTAACGAGGCGCTCGTGAAGGCTCGCCTTGCTCAACGAATTGCTGCACTCATCGAGAGGCGTGGTCTCACTCAAGTAAAAGCAGCCTCGCTTTTGGGTGTGGACCAACCGAGAATATCCAAGTTGTTGCGGGGTCAACTGCGGGAGTTCTCCACGGAGCGGCTTCTCCATTTTCTCAACGCACTCCACCAAGACGTGGAGATTGTTGTGAGAGACAAACCCCGGTCTCGCAGCTACGCCACGTTTAGCGTGGCTCCGTTCGCTCCGTAAGACGATTGGACTGGTGCTGGCACTGGCTCGCCAGCCTGCGGTCATCACGTTCGGGCACAATTCTCCATCGAAGCACGGTGGGGTTTCACACCACCGTTCACACCGCAGGGGTGCTAAGTGCCTGGTTTTATTGGATAGTAAACACGCTTAGCAGGCGTGCGCCTTCGACCACTCGGCCACCTCTCCAAGCGAAAATCGCCCGATTTACCTACATCCCGCCGCAGCTGACTGCAACCAACCGCATCCGAATTCACACCGTTTTTCACACCACCCATCTGTGCGACCGCGGCCGCCTCAGGGATCACACCCAGCTCGGCTTCGAGTTGCTGCGCCACCGCCCACAGCTCGGGTTCAGCTGCGTGCATGTAGCGCTCTGTGGCGCCAGTGTCCATCTGGCCAAGAAACTGCGCCACCGCCTTCTTGCTCTTGCCCATCGACGTCGCGACCATACCCCCTGCTTATCGAGTCGACCGACCTTCGCAACTCGTGCAACTCGTTCATACGTCCCCCAATCATTTGACGCCGGAGGTGGAAGCCTGGCAAAAGGGCGGAGTGAAGACGACCAAGCCAGGCAAAGCCAAGAACACCGTGAAGACGACGGCCCGCTCAACCAAGCCTACTGCCCCAAAACGGCGCGCGAAGAAGCCCAGCGCGCCAGTCACGAAAGCAAAGAAGGCTGCGCTGGCGCGCCCCAAGCGCACCGTCGCCGCGGTGGCGCTGCGACCGTCACGCCGCGCGATTTTCATCGACGTGGAGAACACCACCAGCGAAGCGGCACTGTTTGATGCGATCGAGAGTCTCAAGATCGACCACCGGGAACAACCCGTCGAGCTGACCGCAGTCGGCAATTGGCGCGCCGTCGGGCCGCTAGTAGCGCGGCGCCTGGGCACATTGGGCGCTCAACTCGTGCACAGCGCGCCGGCGCATGGCGTGCGCGACTGGAGTGATCTGTGGATCGCCGTCGCGGCCGGCTGCTGGCTCGGACGGGCCACTGCCGGTGACGTGCTGGAGATTATCTCCAATGACCGAGCTTTCGACGCGGTGGGCGATGCAGCAGCAGCCCGCGGCGTCGTCTTCCGGCGCCTACAGCACCAACGTGGCACCGTCGCCGCAGAGCCGGCGGCCGAGCCGAGGCGGCCACGCCGCACACGTGGTGGACGACACCATGGTCGCCGGCACGGCGATAACGGTCCGGCGCCGCAGGCAGCGGCTCCAGCCAGCACCACGCCGCATCTTCGGCCGGCACCAGCACGCCCGGCTCCATCGCACCCCACTCCACCGCGCCCGGCTGCAGACGTCGAAGAGCCGCGCGGCGCCAGCCGCGACCAGATCATAGCCGTCATTCGGCGGCTGACACACAATGAACCGGGACGTTGGGTGAACATCGACGTCCTGGAGACGGCGCTCAAGCACGAAGGCTTCTCTCGGCCGCCCGGCTCGCCACGTTTGGTGACCCGCTTGCGCAATATCAAGGACGTCGAGGTCGACGCCCACGGCCGCGTGCGCATCGCCCGAGCTGCGGCCGACGCAATGGCCACTGACACCGGCGCGCCAAACGGCGAGTCATGAGCGAGCACGGCCTGTGCCCGACCCTGCGCAGCTTGCGCCAACATCGCCTGCCAACCTGGTACGACGACACCAAGTTCGGCATCTTCATCCACTGGAGCGTGTCGTCGGTGATCGGCTGGGCGCTGCGCCTTCGCTGTTTGCACACCGAGCGGGTGATTCATGACGACCTTCGCACCAGATTCTTGCTCCGGGACGTAGCCCATGCCTTCGCAGACCGTTCTCTTGCAGCCAGCGATCGGCAGGGGCTCTGGGCGTCAGGCACCTACTCCTTTAGGTTCTCCATCGGATATCTCGGCGTGCCCTCGGCGTAGAGCTAGAAGAACTCGGAGCCCATCGGATCCTGTCCCAGAATCGGCATCGAGCCGCGGCGGGCGACCGCAGGTCCGCGATCCGGTCGAGGATGCGCCGGAACAGCTCCTGCGGCACCGCCACCTCCGCCATCTGGAAGACAAGGTAGCGCCCGTGGGCCACCACCTTTGCGCCGATTTTCATCACCTGTTCCCGCAGACTCGTCAGCAACCAACGCTCGACCTCGCCCGGCAGAGCCAGTGTGCGCAGGAAGTTGGACAGGTTGTTGGCCAAGGCGTGCCGGCTTAACGGAACCGCTTTATATGTCACCGGCACATTCAGATCCTACCCCCGTTGATCGAGACGCGCCGTCGCCGCATCATATGCAGTGACGGCGCCGTTTGACGGAGGCGGGACGCCATGGCCGACAACATACTGGGACGGGCAGAGGTTACGAGGAGAGAGTTCATGGCGACCACATTGGCGGCCGGCTTCGCGCTGGCCGTACAGCCCATTTCGGCTCAGACCATCACTACCGACGCCACCGACCTGACGGCTGGCGAAGTACGGATTCCCGTATCAGGTGGAGCCATGCCGGCGTACCGGGCCATGCCGGTATCCGGCGGTGCGCACCCGGTGGTGCTAGTGGTGCACGAGATCTTCGGGGTCCATGAGTACATCAAAGACGTCTGCCGGCGCCTGGCAAAGCTCGGGTATCTCGCGATTGCGCCCGAACTGTACGCCCGCCAGGGTGAGGTGTCGAAGCTGTCCAGCATCGAAGTCATTGTCTCCCAGGTCGTGTCCAAAGTTCCGGATGCGCAGGTGATGTCGGATCTCGATGCCGCGGCGGCGTGGGCGAAACAGTTCGGCAACGGAGACACCGACAAGCTGGGGATAACCGGGTTCTGCTGGGGTGGCCGGATTGTGTGGCTGTATGCCGCGCACAATCCGAAGCTCCGGGCCGGCGTGGCCTGGTACGGGCGACTTATCAGCAGCCCCGACAACCTCCATCCAAAGAACCCCGTTGACGTGGTCGCCTCCATGCATGCGCCCGTGCTGGGATTGTACGGTGGGGCTGATGCCGGCATTCCCTTGGAGACAGTCGAGCAGATGCGCCAGGCGCTCAAGGCCGCCAACAACCCGTCGGAGATCATCGTGTACCCGGACACCCCCCACGGATTCCACGCCGATTACCGCGACAGCTATCGCACGGAGCCAGCTGCGGACGGCTGGCGGCGGCTACGCGAGTGGTTCAAGCAACACGGCGTAGCGTAGTAAGCGCCAAGACCAGCAGCGGCGTCTTCCACTG
>DASVHW010000142.1 GCA_036382395.1 Candidatus Binatia bacterium
GGCGGACGGATGTAACACTCCACCAGTGCACTCGCGGCCCGCGTGTGCCGTCTCACGCCGGCTGTGCTTCAACTTCCCGCTTTTCACCCCAACCGCTGCCCGCACGCGCGCCTACTGCAGGGTTGCGAAGGTCCGGATGGAGGCGATTTTCTGAGCAGCCTCAACGGTATGCGCGTGAGCCGCTGGCCCAAACACGCTCGCGAGAGGCTCACACGCCCAAGCCGGTCGGCCGCGCGTTACGCATACAGCAGCCGGCCCTTCGGCTCTGGGATGGTGCGCCCGAGTTCACCTGCCGTTTCGATCCACTCGCCAATGATTACCTCGATGTTCGCGAGAGCCTGCTTGTATGTCGCACCATCAGCGGCGCAACCCGGCAACTCGGGAACCTCGGCGATGTAAGCCTGATCGTCGTCGCTCCAGTATATGATGATTTCGTACTTGCACTTACTTCGCATCGTCACCTCCCGCCAAACGGTACTTCACAATCACCGCGCGAACCTGTCGAACTTGATACGGCTTCGCGTGCCGCCCTCGCGGTTGCAGGTTCAAGATCTCTACCACGCCCTCCTTGGTGAAGATGTAGTGGTCGCCTCGGATGCGCTCGTCGAATCCCAAACGCCGGAGCAGATGGTGCAGGTCAACGAACGGGACGTTGGCATCGAAGCCACCGCGCAGAATTCTAACGAGCAGAGCTTCGTACTTTCCCACGCTACACTCTTACAACAGCTCCCGCCTGTTGCCCATCGCGCTTGGAGAAAAGCCCGAAAACGCACCTCCCCTCTGTCGAATTTCACGCGAAGCCGCGATTTGTCGCCACCACGTGTTCTGATGACCCTCACACGCTCGGTGAGCCTCTCCCGCAACACTTTCAGGCATTTTCGACCTTATCGTCAAGTTTCGCATCTCGGAGGCTCATATCGAAAGTTTGGATGGTCACGACGTGCTCTCGGGGTTTTTCTACAGCCTCAACGCTCGGCGTCACGCGCATCGCGTCCTTCGCGATATCGCGTGCACGCACCGGTTCGGCCTTCACAAGTTCGGCCACTATTCCGCTTTGGCATAGTCACCACTGAAGTTGACGTTCATCCCGAACATTCCGCTCCAGTTCTCCTCGGTTACCTTCAAAGACTCGGCGGAAAACCGCAGCACCGCCCGGTACTGTTTGTCGTTCGGACACAGCGAACGGTACTCGATGATGTCACCGTGTAGCTCGGCGACGAAATCGAGATCGCCAAGATTGGGACCCCGTTCGCGAGTCATGCCCCATAGCGCGAGTCCGGACACGTGATACCGACCGTCAGGCATCCGTTGGATTTTGATTTCCGCGCTTTCAAAATCACCGGAGCGAATGTAGTGGCCTGAGATGAGATCTGGACCCAATGCCTTTGCTTCACCAAACGACACCTCTGTCGCAAAGGCCAAGCGGATCGCTTCGTGAAGCTCGTTTCTGAGCTGTTTGACCTCTTCGACGGTGAAGTTCTTGCTCTGTCGGGTTCGGCTATCATACTGATCGTGGTGGTCGAAGCAGATGAACGCCAGATTGTCCTCGTCGTTGTTTGCCGGATCGCCGTCGAGGTGGGCGAGCTGACCCTGTTTGATGAGCGTGTCGCGATTGAGCCCGAAGCAGACGCAGCAGCGACGCCGTGCCTTAAGCAGCACCGTTGCCTGCAGCTCGGAAGGAATCGGTTTGCGCGCCATCTGTCAATTCAAGCCCGCCGAACGTTTAGCGTTTCATCTGCTCTCCGGCGCCAGGGTGAGCTACGCACTCGGCACAGCCGGGTCACCGCCGGAAGGCAGATAAACGCGGTTGAACTGAACCGCTGCTGACGAAAGCGAACTCACTATGGGGGTTATAATCGGGAGAGCTGTCTGTGATCAAGCAGGTCAAGTGCGAAACGATGCGTAATGCCATGCGCACGGGAAGGAATCGGGGCAGTGCGGAGGGGTCGGTACGGCGGCAAAGGGCACTGCGGTGGTGGGGTGTGCAGAGCCCAACGGTGTGCCGCTGAGCGGCCGCGGGCACATGGCGACAGATCAATCCGAGCGGGCCAAATCACGCCCGCGGTCCGATCCAGTGCGTGTTAGCCCTTCCCTCCCGATGACTGGACCACTCGTGAGCGGAGCCATGCGACGAGCTCATCACGCGAGAGCTGGCGGCGGCTAGGGACAACATGAGCCGTTCCTGCTCGTCGACCGTCGCGCTCAACTCTGAGCCGTTCAGCATCAAGAACGTCTCCATGGCCGCATGCGCGACCCGCTTATCCCCGTCGAGAAATGGATGGTTCGCAATGAGCGAGAAGCACAAGGCGGCGGCCTTTTCCTGCAGCGATGGATAGAGGTCGTTGCCACCAAAGGTCATCTGCGGTTGCGCTACGGAAGACTGCAGCGCGCCGAGATCGCGGATGCCCGTCGAGCCCCCTGTTTGCTCGATCAGCAGCCGATGCAAGCTCAGCACCTCCGCAACCGTGAGATACCTCATCAGCTGAGGCGCCGGTACAGGTCCTCGTTCTTACGCAGCACGCGCGCCGCCGCCGCTTCGAAATCCTCGTCAGGGCGACATAGAAGGTCCGCCACAACAGCATGTGCCAATTCGTCGAGGCGCACGCCGAGGCGGGCGGCCTCTTCCTGCAGCCTGTCCGCTTCGGTTGGGGACAGCTCCCTGGACAGCTTCATAGCGCGATTATCTCAGAAACCGTCGCGCCCCGCCAACTCGCTTTGCTCGCAGCTTGGCAACGTTTCGCCGCGGATTTTCGCTCGGAGAATGGCTTGTCCAACCCTCCGCAACGGCGGAGCGACACGGGAACGACGTGTTCAGATCCGTCGCTGCGCCAGAGGCGGGGGTGCACAGCATGGTCAGGCCCGCCGCTGCGAGTGTGTGCCGAAAATTCAGGCGTTCCAACGCTCCACATTCAAAAACTTCGATCGGATACGGTCGATCGGTCTCAAGTTGCTGAGCTTCTCCAGATGGGACTGTCGATTTTCTCCGAATGTGGAGGCGCAGCATGCTGCGCCGCTACGGAAGCACGCGGGAAATACGGTATACGAAACCAGCGGCCGGTCATTCATCGACAGTCCCTGAGGGCGAGGGCTGAGGCCGTGCAGACAAACCGGCCCGCACCCGCTACGACACTTCGACAAAGGCCGGATGATGACGTAGGCTGCGCGCCGGAGGTGGGGCAATGCCATTTGCGGAGTACGCGACCTATGACGGGCTCGGACTGGCGGCACTGGTCGCCAAGGGCGCGGTGACACCGACG
This sequence comes from Candidatus Binatia bacterium, assembly GCA_036382395.1. NCBI lineage: Bacteria > Candidatus Binatota > Binatia (SeqCode) > Binatia bacterium. The sequence goes on from DASVHW010000142.1 coordinate 3,258, forward strand.
GAACTGGTCGATGAGGCCATCGCCCGCATCGAGAAACACAATCCAAAACTGAACGCCGTCATTTATAAGATCTTCGAACAGGCGCGAGCAACCGCCGCACGGCAGACCGCTGCCGGCCGTGCCCAAACCACCGGCGCGTTTCATGGCGTTCCCTTCCTCCTCAAGGACATCCTCGGCAACTACGAAGGCGTGCCGACGACCGCAGCCTGCCGGTTCATGACCGGGGTGCCGGCGGCACACGATGATACGCTGGTCGCACGCTTCAAGACCGCCGGCCTCATCATCCTCGGCAAGACCAACGCACCGGAATGCGGCATCCTGCCGACTACCGAACCCGCCCTCTACGGCCCCTGCCGTAACCCGTGGAATCTGGAGCATTCCACCGGCGGATCGAGTGGCGGCTCGGCCGCGGCCGTGGCCGCGGGCATCGTCCCACTGGCACACGCCAACGACGGCGGCGGCTCCATCCGGATTCCCGCTGCCTGCTGTGGTCTGGTCGGACTCAAACCGACGCGGGCACGCAACCCGATGGGTCCGGACATCGGTGATTTTGCCAGCGGCCTCGCGGTGGAGCATGTCGTCAGCCGCAGCGTGCGCGACAGCGCCGCCGCACTCGACTGCACGCACGGCCCGGAGCCGGGCGACCCGTATTGTGCGCCGGTGGTCGCACGCCCGTTTCTCAGTGAGGCCCGCACGCCACCCAACCGCCTGCGCATCGCCTTCACGACACGGAACCTGATCGGGGTGCCACTGCACCCGGAATGTGTGGCCGCGGTGGAGGCCACCGCCAAGCTCCTCGAAGACCTCGGCCACATCGTCGAGGAAGCGGCGCCCAGCGTCGACATCAACATGTTGACCGGCGCGTTCATGGCGGTGTTCATGGCGGGCCACGCCTTTGCCATTGACGGGTTTGCCATGTTGAACGGACGCACACCCGCCGAGAAGGACTTCGAGGGACTCACCTGGACCCTGTACCAGCAGGGCAAGCAGCTCACGGCGTCACAGTATCTCATTTCCATCGCCATGCTGCAGATGTCGTCTCGGCAAATCGCCCGCTTCCATCAGACCTACGACTGCTGGCTCACCCCGACTTTGGGCACGCCACCGATCAAATTGGGCACCATCGACATCAACGAGCGCGATATGATGAAGGCGATGGCACCGGTGCTGGACTACGTGCCGTTCACGCCGATCCAGAACGCCACGGGCCAACCGGCGATCTCGTTACCGTTGCATTGGACCAGCGACGGCCTGCCGGTGGGCGTGATGTTCACCGGCCGTTTCGGCGACGAGGCCACGCTCTTCCGCCTCGCCGGCCAGCT
>DASVHW010000143.1 GCA_036382395.1 Candidatus Binatia bacterium
CCATCCAATGGTGACGGCGAAGAGCGCGTGAAATCCCAGACGCCGGATGATTTCCTCACCGGCAGCCGGTGCGATGGCGTGCGTGAGCAAGACGGAAAGTCCAAAGACCCCGAGCGCCTGCGCCCGCCGATCTTGTGGTGCAAATGTCGCTGCGAACACCGTGGTCGCGGTGAACGCGGCGGCAAAGCTCGCGCCCTGAAGCACGCGCACCGCGAAGAGCGCCGGGCCGATGGCATCCACCCAGAGGTAGCAAATCGACGCGACCGTCATGCCGATGGTGCCGAGCATCAGGAACCGCCGCCGGCCCACCCGGTCGATCATGACGGCGACCACGGGCAACGCCAGCAAGGTGGCCATTCCTCCCACGCCCATCACCACACCGACGGTCGCCTCGGTTCCCCCCAGCGCCTTCACGTACAGCGGCAGCAGAAAAAACGAGGCGAAGTTGAGGAAGAAGAAAAAGTTGACGACGGTGACACGGGCGAACGGCCCGGAGAACAACGCGGCCGTCTGGGCGCGTGGGGAAGTGCGAAAGCGGGCGAGCACGTTGCGTGCTGCTTACATCCTGTGCGCCGACATGTCCTCGTAGCAGGCCCGCTGCTCCGGGCTCATCTCGGCCAGGTGTTGCTTGGCGACGTCGGGCGGGACGGCTTCGAGTGCGCCATCGGGGCGTTGCACGACGACGCCGCTCTTGGTCAGCAGCTTGTAGCGGCGCTTGCGCTCGGCGCGGTCGGGGTGACAGATGAGCTGGCAGTTGCCGCAAGTGAGGTTGAGCTTTCGTTGAGCCGGCATCGCCGGATGGTAGAAGCCGCCCGTGATCTCGGGGCGCGGCCACGAGTCGGTGATCGCCTTGAGCAATACCGGCTCGAACTCCTCGTCCTTCTCCGGCATCGGAAAGCGGCCTGGAGACCAGGTGGACCACTTGCCGTTCTTGGCCAGTCCGGTGAAGCCGCCGCAGACGAAATCGCAGCGGCGATAGGTCCGTCGCTGCGAATAGCCGAACTCCATGCCGCCCATGGTCACGGTCGTCCGCTCCTTCTTGTGCATCAGGCCCGAGGCGCAAGACGCCATGCAGAGCCGGCAGTCGTCGCAGTACTTCTCATCGGCCGGAAGCGGATCCGTGGGCTCGAGGTCGGCCGTGGTGATCATAGAGCCGAGGATCACGGCCGCACCGTGGGTCTTGGTGATGACATTGCCGGAAAGCCCGAACCAGCCGACGCCCGATCGCACCGCCAGATAGCGATGCGAGACGTCGGGCATGAAGTCGAAGATCCCTTTCGGCGTGTCCTTGCGGTAGACCGCGTTCGCACTCACACCGTACGAGGGATAGCCGCGCTGGTCCAGGTAGGTGGCGAGGCTGACGGCGAGACCGGTCACGTACACGTTCGTGCGGACGTTGTCCTGCTGGTGCCCGGCGTGGTCCTGCTTACTCAGGAAACGCTCGATCTTCTCCTGGTCGAGCGGCACAGCGAAGCTCACGGCAGATTTCGCGCCGGGCAGCACGTACTCCAGGTTGGTCGACGGAGGACCGCCGGCCAGGGTCTCCGTGGTCGCGACTCCAGCGGCGCAGGCGCCGTAAGACATGACGAAGTCGATCGCGAGCTGTGTGAGCTGTTTGCCGTCATCCATGATTCCTTCCTCCTTGCCGCCCGCTACAAAGACGC
>DASVHW010000144.1 GCA_036382395.1 Candidatus Binatia bacterium
TCTCGGCAAGATCTTTCATTCCAGCACGTCTATCCTGAACGACCCTGAGGGAGTGCTGCGCGGCTGTGTGCACATTTTGCACGATGTCACCGATCGCAAGCTAGCAGAAGAACATCTGGCGCAGATGGAGGGGAGGTACCGCGGGCTGCTGGAGGCGGCTCCGGATGCGATGGTGGTGGTCAACCAGGGCGGGGAGATCGTCCTGCTGAATGTTCAGGCGGAGAAGCAGTTCGGATACCGCCGCGATGAACTCGTCGGACAGAAAGTGAAGAACATCATTCCGGAGGGTTTCGCGGAACGGCTGATCGCCGACGGTACCCGAAGCGCGGCGGAAGCGCTGGCGCAGCAGATCGGCACCGGGATTGAACTCGTTGGGCGGCGCAAGGATGAAAGCGAGTTTCCCATCGAGATCATGCTGAGCCCGCTGGAGAATGACGAGGGAGTCCTGGTGACGGCAGCGATCCGCGACATCAGCGCACGTCGCGCCGCCGAACAGGAGATTTGTCGTCTCAATCGCGCGCTCAAGGCCCTCAGCAAGTGCAGCGAGGCATTGCTGCATGCTCGCGACCAGCAGCAGTTGCTCGATGAGATCTGCGAAGTCGTGGTCCAGGATGGAGGCTACCGCATGGCTTGGGTCGCCGCGGCGCCGGAGAACTTCATTCGCGCCCTGGCTAGCGCGGGCACCGGCCGCGAGTACCTCGATGTCGTCTGCCTCCGTTACAACGCCTCCACCAATTCGTCCTTGCTGGTGCCCGCCGCGCTCCGCACCGGGCAGCCCGCCGTTTGCCGCGACACCGCCACCGATCCTCGCTCCGCCTCCTTGCGCACGGAATGTCAGGAGCGTGGTTTTTCGTCCATCATCGCGCTGCCCCTTCTGGTGGAAGGGAAAGTCTTTGGGGCGCTCGCCATTTACGCCGCCGAAACCGATGCCTTCGACGCTCCCGAGGTCGAACTGCTCCGCGAACTTGCCGGCAATGTCGGCTTCGGCCTTGAGTCCTTGCAGGCGCGCCGGCAGAAGGAGGTGGCCCAGCATGAATTGCGCGCCAGTGAAGAGCGCCTGCGCAACCTGATCGAGACCGCGAACGAAGGCATTTGCACCATCGACGCGGACGACCGCGTCACCTTCGTCAATGCCAAGATGGCGGCCATGCTCGGCCGCACCCCCGACCAGGTACTCGGCCGGTCGGCTTTTGATTTCGTCGATCCCGTGCACGACGATAACCTCCGCGCTGCCATTCGCAGGAGCCGCGACATGGCTTCTGGCAGCTCGGAAATCATCCTTTTGAGCGCCGACGCGACTCCCATCGTCACCAGCATGAATTATTCCCCCTTTACCGGCCCCGATGGCCAATATACCGGCGGGCTCGCCATGATCAGCGACATTACCGACCGCAAGCGGGCGGAGGAAAGGCTGCAAGAATCCGAGAAACGTTACCGCCTGCTCTTCGAACGCACCCTGACCGGCGTCTTTCGCGCACAAGCGGACGGCACCGTGCTGGAAGGTAACGAGGCCTTCGTCCACATGCTCGGCTATGACTCGATCGATGAACTGCTTTCCCTCAAGCTGCCGACCATGTGCGCGGCAGCGGGCTTCGTCGACCACTGGTGTGACGAACTCGCCGAAGCCGGGCACCTCGTCAATCATGAACTCCGGGTGCTGCGCAAGGACGGGGACATCGCGTATCTCCTCGCCAACCTCGTTTTGCTGCGCGACCCCGCCGGGAACCCCGAATTCATTGAGGGCACGGTCCTCGATATCACCCAGCGCCGACAACTCGAGGCGCAGCTTCTCCACTCGCAGAAAATGGAGGCCATCGGCCAGCTTGCCGGCGGCATCGCGCACGACTTCAACAACCTCCTCATGATCATTCGCAGCTATGCGGAATTGGCCGGGGAAACCGTCAAGGACGACTCCATTCGCCGCGAGCTCAACGCCATCCTCAAGGCCGCCGACCGCGGCGCAGCCCTGACTCGACAGCTGCTCACCTTCGGCCGTAAGCAGGTCTTCTCGCCCCGCTTGCTCGACATTAATTCCGTCCTCGAGAACATCACCAAGGTCCTTCCCCGCGCTCTGGGTGAAGACGTGCGCGTTGAAGTTCATGCCGGCCCGGATCTCTGGCAGGTGAAAGCTGACCCAGTGCAGATCGAACAACTCGTCCTCAACCTTGCCGTCAACGCCCGGGACGCCATGCCCGGCGGCGGCCGCCTCACCCTGGAAACGTCTAACACCATTCTCGACACCGATTACGTCAAGTTGCACGCCGGCGTCGTCCCTGGCCAATACGTGATGCTCGTTGTCACCGACACCGGTCAGGGCATCCCGCCCGAAGCTCTGCCCCGCATCTTCGAGCCCTTCTTTACCACCAAGGAACGCGGCAAAGGCACCGGACTCGGCCTCTCCACCGTGTACGGCATCGTGCAGCAGAGTGGCGGCTTCATTTGGGTGTACAGCGAACTGGGAGAGGGCACGGTCTTTAAGATTTATCTCCCGCGCGCGGGGGCTGCGGTCATCGCCGGCGCCACCCCGCTCCAGAACGATGTTCCCCTGCGCGGCACGGAAACGATCTTGCTCGTCGAGGATGAAGAAGCGGTGCGTAACGCTACGCGCACTTATCTCGCTCTGCGCGGCTACACCGTCCTGGAGGCCGGCTGCGGAGAAGAGGCCCTCCGCGTTTCCGACAGCCACCCGGAAGCGATCGACCTGTTGCTCACCGACGTCGTCATGCCAGGCATGGGCGGCAGCGAGCTGGGCCGCGAAATTTCCGCCCGCCGCCCCGGCATCCACGCCATCTATGTTTCCGGCTACACCGCGGCCACCATCGGCGAGCATGGCGTCCTGCCGGCTTCTGCTTTCCTCCAGAAGCCTTTCAGCCTTGCTGTCCTGGCGCGAAGGGTCCGGGAGACGCTGGATTCCGCGGTCCGGCTGGAACAAGAACGTGTTGCCTGATAGGCGGACGGGGATTCGGCGGGACCAACTTCGCCCACATCATTTCGCTGACGTCCAAAGCCTAACGCCTGGTCACGCCGTGCCCCCCATCACAACCCGGTGTGCGTCCGAAGTGCTAATCTCATAGATTCATGTCAGCCCCTGAATCCATCTTCGTGCGCGCCTGCAAGGGCCATTCCACGCCCATCACCCCCATTTGGCTCATGCGCCAGGCCGGCCGCTACATGGCCGAATACCGCGAGGTGCGCAAACATCACTCCATCATCGAGATCTGCAAGGACCCGGA
>DASVHW010000145.1 GCA_036382395.1 Candidatus Binatia bacterium
CCGAGCCACGCGACACCGCGTTCCGCTTCAGCCAGGAAGACAAGATTGCCGTGTTCTACTGGATCGACGGCAAACTCGGTTACGCGTTGTCCGGGGAGATGGACCGCGCGAGCCTCCTGGCCGTCGCCACCGTCGTCTACCGCCAGCTCAACCCCTAGACAGGCCATGCACACGGCGGGTCGGCGATCCACACCGCCGCGCTGCTGGGTATGCGACTGCCGTTCCTTGCGCACGAGCGCGCTGCGGCAACTGCACCCGGGTGCCTGGTTTGAATCAGCTCAATCGGCCGTGCCGAGCTTCGGCTCGGCGCGCCCGCCGCGCCGCCGTCGCCCCATCCACTCCTGCAGGTGCTCAAAGTAAAGGTAAATCACCGGCGTGATGTAAAGCGTCAGCACCTGCGACACCGCGAGGCCTCCGACCACCGCGAGGCCGAGAGGTTTCCTCGCATCGCCGCCGGCGCCGAGGGCCATGGCGATCGGCAGACTGCCCATCAGCGCCGCCATGGTGGTCATCATGATCGGCCGGAAGCGCACGATGCAGGCCTCGTAGATCGCATCGGCCGCCTTCTTGCCTTCCTTCCGTTGCGCCTCGATGGCGAAGTCGATCATTATGATCGCGTTCTTCTTGACGATGCCGACTAGCATGATCATGCCGACAAACGCGTACATGTTGAGCTCGATGCCGAACGCGAGCAGCGTAAGCAGCGCGCCCAGCGCCGCCGTTGGCAGGCCGGAGAGGATGGTGAGCGGGTGGATGAAGCTCTCGTACAGTATTCCGAGCACGAGATAGATCACCACGATGGCCAGCAGCAGCAGCAGGCCCATGCCCTGGAGCGAGGCCTGGAACGCCTGCGCCGTGCCCTGGAAGGTGGTGTTGAGCGTGGCCGGCACCTGCAATTCCAACATCGACTTGTTGACCTGCGTGATCGCCTCCGACAGCGATATGTCAGGACGCAGGTCGAAGGACATCGTCACCGAGGGCAACTGGCCAAGGTGGCTGATCGCGAGCGGCCCGACGCCGTAGGTGAGCTTCGCCAGCGAACTGAGCGGCACCAGCGCGCCCGTCGAGGAGCGCACGTAGAGCATCTGCAGCACCGAAGGGTCGGTCTGGTAGCGCGGATCGAGTTCCAGGATCACCCAATACTGGTTGGTCGCCGTGTAGATAGTCGACACCTGTTGGGCGCCGTAGGCATTGCTGAGCGCCGCCTCGATCTGTTGCGCCGAGACGCCGAGCACGGAGGCCTTTTCGCGGTCGATGTCCACGGTGACCTGGGGCCGCGAAATCTGCAGATCGCTCGACACGTCCACCAGCGTGGGCACGGTTTTCAGCTTGGCTTCGACCAGCGGCGCCCAGTGATACAGCTCCTCGGTGCTCGCGCTCTGCACCACGTACTGGTACGGGCTCTTGGTAAGTTGCCCGCCGATGCGGATGGCCGGAACGTTCTGCAGAAAAACCTTCACGCCGAGAATATTGGCGAGCTTGGGCCGCAGGCCGCGGAGCACCTCGTCCGCCGACTTGCGCTGCGAGCGCGGCTTCAGCGCGATGGTGATCCGGCCCACGTTGAGCGACGGGTTGAAGCTGGTTGCGCCGATCGACGCCATCAGCGCTTCCACGTTGGGATCCTGGCGGATGATCTCCGCCACCTGGCGCTGCAGCGCCGCCATCGCATCGAAGGAAATGTCCTGTTGCGCCTCGGTGAAGCAGTACAGCTGCCCGCTGTCATCGCTCGGCAGGAAGCCCTTGGGCATCCTGGCGAACAGGAATCCGGTGGCGACGACGATGCCCAGAAAAACCGCCATCGTGGCGCGCCGGTGACCGAGCACCCATTGCAGGCTGGAGGCGTAGCCGTCCTTGAGGGCGTCGAATGCACGTTCGCTCAGCAGGTACACGCGGCCGTGCTTCTGCTGCGCGTGCGGCTTGAGGATGCGGCTGCACATCATCGGTGTGAGCGTGAGCGAGACGAAGCCCGAAATCAGCACTGCGACCATGATGACGACGGCAAACTCGTGCAGTACCCGCCCGAGGATGCCGCCCATGAACAGCACCGGAATGAATACCGCGATGAGCGAAATGGTCATCGACAGGATGGTGAAGGAGATTTCCCTCGATCCGTCCAGAGTCGCCTGCAGCGGGCTCTTGCCCATTTCGATGTGGCGGGAGATGTTCTCCAGCATCACGATGGCGTCGTCCACGACGAAGCCGACCGAGAGCGTCAGCGCCATCAGCGAGATGTTGTCCAGGCTGTAGCCGAGCAGATACATCAGCGCAAAAGTGCCGATGACCGACAACGGCAGGGCAAGGCTGGGGATGATGGTCGCCGGAATGTTGCGCAGGAAGACGAAGATCACCATTACCACGAGTACCAGCGCGAGCAACAGCGTGAACTGCACGTCTTCGACCGAGTTGCGGATGGAGATCGAGCGGTCGTACAGAATCTCGATGTCGATGCCGGCCGGGACCTCGGCGCGGAAGGTGGGCAGCAGCTTCTTGATCGAGTTGACCACCTCGATGGTGTTGACGCCGGGCTGGCGCTGAATCGCGAGCACGATGCCGCGCTTGCCCTTGAACCAGGCGGCGATCTTGTCGGTCTGCACACTGTCGATTACCCGCCCGAGTTCACCCAGACGCACCGGCGAGCCGTTGCGGTAGGCGACGATGATGGGTCGGTATGCCGCAGCGTCCTGCAGTTGCCCGGTGGCCTGCACCGCGAACATGCGCTCCTTGCCGTACAGCGTGCCGGTGGGCAAGTTGACGTTCGCTTGCGCGATCGCCTGCTGCACCTCGTTGATGCCCACGCCGCGCGCAGCGAGCGCGTTCGGGTCCACCTGCACGCGCACGGCGTATTTCTGCTGCCCGTACACCTGTACCTGGGCGACGCCGCTGATGGTGGAGATGCGCTGCGCGAGGAAAGTCTCGGCGTACTCGTCCACCGTGGACAGCGGCAGCGTATCGGACGTGAGTGCGAGGAAGTAGATCGGGAAATCCGCCGGATTGACCTTGCGGAAGGACGGCGGCGTGCTCATGGTCGGCGGCAGCAGGCGTGCTGCCCCCGCAACCGCCGAGCTCACGTCCTGGGCCGCGGCGTCGATGTCCCGGTCGAGGGAGAACTGGATGGTTATCTGGGTGGTGCCTTGACCGCTCACCGAGGTCATCGAATCGACGCCGGCGATGGTCGAGAATTGTTTCTCCAGCACCGTTGCCACTGCGGACGCCATGGTCTCGGGACTCGCCCCCGGCAGTTCGGCGCTGACCTGGATCGTGGGGAAGTCGACGTTGGGCAGGGTGCTGACCGGAAGCCGGAAGTAGCCCGCCATGCCGAAGATCAGAACGCCGGCCATGACCAGCACGGTCATGACGGGACGGCGGATGAACAATTCCGCCAGGTTCATGACTTCTCGGCCGCCGGCTTGGCGATGGTGACCTTGGCCCCCGGCGCGAGGCGCAACTGACCCTTGACGACCACCTGCTCGCCTTTTTGCAAGCCCTTCGCAATAATGGCATCGGCGCCATCGTTGCGATCCACCTCGACCGCGCGCACTTCGGTGGTCATGTCCGGCTTGACCACGTAGACGTACTGGCCATCGGGTCCGGTTTGCACCGCTTGGGTCGGCACCACCAGCGCATCTTTCTGGTCGTAGAGCTTGAGGCTGGTGCCGACGAACTGACCCGGCCAAAGAGCGTTGTCCGCGTTCGGGAATAGCGCTTTCAGCTTGATGGTGCCGGTAGTGGTGTCGACGGCATTATCGACGAAACTCAGCGTGCCCGACGCCGGCGCCTTGTCCGAGTCGGGCGGAAGCGCGTCGACCGACAATTTTCCCTTCGCCATGTGGCCGCGGATGGCCGAGAGACGCTGCTCGGGCACGGCGAAATTGACGTAAATCGGGCGGACCTGGTTGATGATCACCAGCGAGTTGGTGTCGTTGGCCTTGACCATGTTGCCGATCTGCAGCATCACTTTGCCGACAAAGCCGTCGATGGGCGAGCGGATGGTGCAGTATTCGAGCTGCAGTTTCGCGTTTTCGACCGCGGCCCTGCTCCCGAGGGCAACGGCTTCGGCGGTATCGGCATTGGTGCGGATCTGCGCATAGGCTTCCTTGGAAACGAAGTTTTTCTGCAGCAGTTCCTGGTAGCGCCGCTCCTGCGAGCGCGCCTGCTCTTTCTGCGCGGTGTCGCGCATGAGGTTGGCTTCCGCCTGGCGCAGCGTCGCCTCGAACGGACGCGGATCGATCTTGAACAGCGCCGCGCCCTTCTTTACTTCCTGCCCTTCTTTGAAGTTGACCTCGACGATCTGCCCGTCCACCCGTGCTTTGAGCGCTACG
>DASVHW010000146.1 GCA_036382395.1 Candidatus Binatia bacterium
CGCCGCTGCTGCGGCCGTGGCTGACGTACAGCCTGGCGACGTCATCACCAAGGCAAATGTCGAGAAGGCGCGCGACCTGATCGGTCCCGGAGTCACGTGGTGCGTGGAGCACGGCATGGTCATGAACATCGTGCCCACCAAGAAAGTGGAGTGGCCGCGCGCCTACCGGGAGGCAACGGAAGCCCCCGGCGGCCAAGTGCGCTTGTCCGTCGACGGCAACACGCTCGATAACTACGTGGCCGGGATGCCGTTCCCGAACATTGACGTCAACGATCCCGACGCGGCGATTAAAATCATGTGGAACTACCAGTACAAGCCGCTCATCACCGATGACGTGCTCATGCGGGATTTCCAGGTCCCCAGCGGACCGATCACCTATACAGCCCCGATGGTTCCAGACCGCGAGTTCATGGTCGGCGACCTGCGGCGGTTGTACTATAATGGCCGTCTGTTCGTTGACCCAAAGCCGGAGATGCCCAACCCGGATCAAGTACGTTACAAAGAGATCCTGAGCCCGACCGTCTCTCCGTTTGACATGAAGGGGGTGGGGCAGCTCGGCATCCGCTACCTGAGCGCGGCGCGGCAAGACGACACCTGGTTGTACGTTCCCGCCATCCGCCGAATCCGCCGCATGTCAACGGCGCAACGCAGCGACTCCCTGTTCGGACAGGACACCGACCAGGACTCTTACTGGGGCTTCAGCGGTCACATCGCCTGGAGCAACTGGAAGCTTCTGGGCGTGAAGGACGTTCTCGGTGTCGTTCACCGGGAGCATTATCCCGTGCAGCGTTGCCCCGGCGGCGCGGACTTCACCTACTGTGACAACTGGGAGAAGCGGCGTGCGTACGTCATCGAGGGGACTTCGAAGCTGCCGCAGTACGCCTACGGTAAGCGCGTGCTCTACGTCGATGCCGAGGCTTGGATCGTCATGGCCTCAGATATATACGACCGCCGCGGCGAGCTGTGGAAGGTGTGGCTGGAGTTCTTCTCATTCCACAAGCAAGGGTTGCCGGCCTCCAAGGTGGTGTACGAGGATGAAATGGGTTTCAGCTCCGCGGTCATTCGACATCCAGAGCCAGCACGCCACAGTCATCATGATCCCGGGCCCTGCCTCGCCGGACCCGGATACCTGGTACTTCAATCGCGGACCGCAGTCGCCTTCACCGTATGCTCCCGGAAATGTCGAGGAAGTCTTCACGGTGCCGCATTTGATCTCGGCGGGACACTAAGCGGCAGAGAGCAACGCAACCCGCGTCAGGGCGTTTTGCAGTACCGGGAATCCGACCCCGACTGGTTGGCAAAACTAAGACCAGTAGCCCCGCTCCGAAGCGGTCTGGCGCAAATTCTAAGCCTGGCATGCAGTTGGCAGACTTCTCCCGGGGGGAGGCGGCGGTTATGGTCCGTCATATCCGATTCCACGGTCGCGGGGGTGAAGGCGTGAAGCTGGCGAGTCGTATCGTCAGTCGCGCCCTCTTTCTGGGCGGCCTGAATGTCCAGGACTCGCCGCTGTACGGGGCGGAGCGGCGTGGGGCTCCCGTGGTCGCCTTTACCCGGTTCAGCCAGGGGCCCATCCACGAGCGTGGCTACATCGAGAAGCCCGACATGGCGGTGCTGATGGACCCCTCACTGCTGACCCATCCGGAAGCTGCGGTGCTCGCCGGGCTCGAGGATACCAGCCTGCTGCTCGTCAACAGCACCCATACGGAGCACGATCTGAGGGAGCGTTGCCAAACCCTGGCACGTGTGGTTACGCTCGACATCACATCGATTGCGCTCGATCTGCTCGGACACCAGCTCCTGAGCGCCCCGATGGCGGGCTTTACCGCGAAGGCAGCTGGTCTCGCCCGATGGAGCCAAGTGGCCGAAGCGGTGCAGATGGAACTGGCTGAGGTGGGCCTTACCCAGGATCTGATCCAGCGCAACCTCGGGGCCACTCAGAGGGCCTATGATGCCGCCCCTTGGGTGGGTCTCTCGGAGCCACGGCCAGCACCGGCCACCGGCGTACGCCGGCCATTTGTCATTCCGCGCCTCCCTGCCCGCATAGCCACACCGGTCATCAGCGCCGAGGCCACGAGCCTGCTGCGCACCACCGACGGCTGGCGCGTGTACCGCCCGATCATCGAACGGCGGCTGTGCACGCGCTGCTTCATCTGCTTCGCCCTCTGCCCTGAGGGCGCGATCCAGCTCGATCTTCAGAACTATCCGGTCATCGATTACGCCCACTGCAAGGGATGCCTGGTGTGCCTGACCGAATGCCCGCCTAAAGCGATCAGCCAGCTGCGCGAGGACGCTGCATGACGCGCGAACTCCTCACCGGAAACGCCGCCGCCGCATGGGGGGCACGCCTGGCAGAGGTCGATTACATACCGGTCTACCCGATCACCCCGCAGACCGAGGTCATCGAAGCCCTGGCCCAGTGGGTGGCAGAGGGTACCCTTGCGGCGCGTCTAGTGACGATGGACTCGGAGCACTCAATGCTCACGGCTGCGGGTGCCGCCGCCGCCACCGGGGCACGTGTCTTCACCGCCTCGTCGAGCCAGGGGTTGGTCTACGGCCTCGAGATGCTCTACACCATCGCCGGATGGCGCGTGCCGCTGGTGCTGCTGAACGTGTCGCGTGCGCTCGCCGCACCGATCACGCTCGAACCCGACCACAACGACGTCCTAGCGGCACGTGACAGCGGCTTCCTGCAAATCCACGCGGAGAGCTGCCAGGAGGTGTTGGACTCCGTGCTGATGGCGTATCGGCTGTCCGAGCACGCTGACGTGCTCCTGCCCGTACTGGTGAATCTCGATGGCTTTTATCTCTCCTTCACGCGGGAGCCGGTCGAGCTGCCCTCAGTGGAGGAGGTGCGGGAGTTTCTACCGCCCCACAAAGCGGCACACGGCTTCTCTGCTTCGCACGTCCTGGCGCAAGGGGTCGCGGTACTGGGCGGGACCGGATACAGCTTTTTCAAGTATCAGATGCAACGGGCGGCGGAAGCGGCGCTGACGGCGCATGATGCTATCGCCGGCGAGTTCTGCAGGCGCTTCGGGCGCTGTTACGGCGCCGTCGAAAGCTACCGGCTCGACGATGCCGATTGGGTGATCGTCATGTCGAACTCGTTCAGCACGGTGGGCAAGGAGGAGGTTGCACGGCTACGGGCGCGCGGTGAGAAGGTTGGCTTGCTCCGCCTCCGCCTCATCCGACCCTTTCCGGATCAGGAGATTGAGTGGCTCCTCGGCGACCGGCGCGCCGTCGCCGTCATCGATCAGAACATCTCGATCGGCAAGGGCGGCATCTTGTTCAGTGAAGTGGCCAGCGCCCTCCGCGGCCGCACGCCACCGCCCTTGCTCTCCTTCATCGGCGGACTGGGAGGCCGCCGCTTTCGCAGTGAGGAGTTCGACACCATCATGGCAGCGCTGCACGCAGCCGAGAACGACGGCGGCTCAGTCGAACCGACCCTGTTGTACTCCGAAGCCGAGTACCGCCAGATGATGGAAATGCTGCGCATCGCCCAACAGGGCAGCGCCAGCACACCGGAAAAGTGACATGCCCATTCGCCGTGAGATCTACAAAGGCATCAAGGACATTCCACGGCAGGAGTACCTTGCCGGCGGCACCGGCCTCTGCGCCGGGTGCGGCGGGCTGCTCGCCCTGCGCTTGTTTCATAAAGCGCTCGGCCCTAATGTGGTGTTCGTAAACGCCGCTGGCTGCCTGACTCTACTGGCGGTCTTTCCTTTCACCCCGTTCCACTCGTCCTGGCTCTACACGGCCATGGCTTCGGCACCGGCGGGCGCCCAGGGCGTCCGTGATGCCCTCGACATGTTGATCGCCAAAGGCAGGTTGTCCAAAGACGAGAACCTCAAGGTCGTCGTGGTCACCGGCGACGGAGCCGCTCACGGCATCGGACTGCAGGCCACGCTAGCGGCCATTCACCGGGGTCTCGACTTCTACTACTTCTGCTACGACAACGAAGCCTTCGGCAATACCGGCTTTCAGATGTCCCCGGCGTCGCCGTTCGGCTCACGGACGGCAACGACGCCGGTCACCTCGGCCACGCCCGGAGGTACGGCAACGCACAAGCAGGATCTGTTCAAGCTCTGGGAGGCGCAGCAGCCTGCATTCGTCGCCACGGTGTCGCCTGCGTATCCGCTCGACCTCATGGACAAAGTGGCGCGTGCTGGGCAGCTCACTGGTCCGAAGCTGTTCATCAGTCTGGCCGCGTGCCCACCCGGCTGGGGCGTTGAACCGGCCGAATCGGTCGAGATCGCCAAGCTGGCGGTCGACACCGGGGTGTGGCCGCTGAAGGAAGTGTGCGACGGCAAGGTCGTGCACACCGTCAGGCCCCATCGCTTCCGCCCGGTGGAAGACTACCTGCACGGGCAAACACGTTACCACCATCTCTTCGCGCCAGTGCGGCAGGAAGAGATCTTGCGCCAACTCCAGCATGATGTCGATCGCTACTGGGCGGCAGCGGATGCCGACGCCGGGGAAGTTGACAACCGGCTGGCAACCGTTCGCGCCTGACCTTGGTCCATTCTCCCACTACGAATTTCACCAACATCATTGGACAGGCGGCGCTCCTCCTGCCAGACTCCTCGCATCGCGACCCCCAGACGCAGGCTGATGGCAGACAGACACATGCGGCTCGATAGTGTGCGCATACAGGTCTCCGATCTCGGTCAGGCCGTAGGCCAATACGAGTTGCTGCTCGGGGTGCGAGCGTATCTGCTCGATGACGGCACGCGGCGGTTCCAGCTCGGACGCGGCGCGGTGGAGTTGGCGGAAGGAGCGCCGGGGCTGCAG
>DASVHW010000147.1 GCA_036382395.1 Candidatus Binatia bacterium
TTGACGGCACCGTGATCGGACGCTGCATGCAGCGTCACCGGCATGAGGAGTTCATCCGCTTTCTCAACGCCGTCGAGCGCGACGTTCCGGCCGGCAGGCTGATCGAGGCGGTGGTCGACAACTACGCCACGCACAAGCACCCGAAGGTCAAGGAATGGCTCGCCCGGCATCCGCGCTGGAGCTTCCATTTTACGCCCACGTCCGGGTCGTGGCTGAACGCGGTCGAGAATTTCTTCTCGACGCTGACGCGCAAACGCATCCGCCGCGGCAGTTTTCATTCGATCGTCGACCTGCAAGCGGCCATCAACCGCTACCTCGCCGAACACAACGCCGAGCCAAAACCCTTCGTCTGGAAGGCGTCGGCCGCCTCCATCCTGGCCAAGCTCAACAGACTCCCAGCATCATCCGTTTGAGTCAGAGCACTAGCACGAGATCGCTTTGTGTTCCGTCAGGATCGCCACTCGCACCGCATCCAGCGGCGATTTGACCCCGCCCATCTGCAACGCGGCATAAAACCAGCTCGTCTCGCTCCCATCGATGGGAAAGAGCATTGCAGCCCGCATCTTGATGCGGGTTTCCACGGTCTGAAGTTGCCCCGCTTTCGTGGAGTGTTGTGGGACTTGGTTGATGACGTTTCTGCGGCGACGGCCTCCATGGCAGCTTCGTAGGCCATAGGCGAGCGGTAGCCCAACGCGGAATGCAGCCGGACAGGGTTGTACCAGCCTTCGATGAAGCTGAAGCACGCCATTCGTGCTTCGGCCTGCGACCCGAACCGGCGGCGTTCCAGCAGCTCGCATTCGAGGGTGGCAAAGAAGCTTTCGCACATGGCGTTGTCGTAGGCGTCACCCACCGAGCCCATTGACGGCCGAACGCCCGCCTCCTGGCATCGTTTGCCAAATGCGAGCGAGGTGTATTGGCTGCCCTGGTCGCTGTGGTGGATGACGTCACCGGGACGGCGTTGGCCGATCGCCATCTCCAATGCCGCCACGACCAGCTCGGCCCGCAGGTGGTTGGCCATCGACCAGCCGACGATCTTGCGGCTCCAGGCATCCAGCACCACCGCCAGGTAGAGAAACCCACTCGCCGTCGGCACGAAGGTGATGTCGGCAACCCAGAGCTGGTTCGGCTTCGACGCCACGAAGTTGCGGTCCACCAGATCCGGTGCTGGCCGAGCATCTTTGTCGCGCCGCGTCGTCGTGACTCTAGTGCGGCGGCGACTGGCACCGAGCAGACCGGCCTGGCGCATCAGCCGCGCAATGCGTTTGCGGCCATGTCTTGCTCCATCTGCCCGCAACTGCGCATGCACCCGCGGCGCTCCATACGTCTCCCGCGAGCTGGCATGCACCGTCCGCACCCGCTTCAGCAGCATGGCGTCGGCGACCGCCTGGGCGGACGGCGGGCGATACCGCCACGCGTGGTAGCCCGCTTCGGACACGCCGAGCACGCGCGCCATCGTCGCAATCGGAAACGTCGCCTGGTTCGCGCTCATGAATTCGAAGACCCGGACGGCACCGCTCCGGTCTCGCGTGCGAACCAGGCAGCCGCTCGAGAGAGAATGTCGCGCTCCAGCCGCAGCTGCTTGTTCTCCCGCCGCAGTCGGACCAACTCCTCGCGCTCGGCTGCACCCAGCGTGTCAGCCTTCTCCTCCCGGCGCCCCTCCTGCCGGTCGGCCCGCGCCACCCAATTGCGGATCGATTGCGAGGTCGGCTCAAACTCCCGGGCGAGGTCCTCAGGATCGCGCCCGGAACGCACCAATTCAACCATCTGGCGGCGAAACTCAGCCGAATACGGCGCTCGTGTCTTGCTCATCGGTTAACCCTCCTGTGAAAGCCTGAACGGCTCCACCAAGGCGGGTCAACTTCAGT
>DASVHW010000148.1 GCA_036382395.1 Candidatus Binatia bacterium
CACGCGTCGCCTCGTCGGTGCCTTTGCGCGGAGGGTTGAGTGTGACCACGTCGATCTGTCCGAGGTGCTCTGCGATCGCCGGCAACGTCGTGGCGACGTCACCGCAGTGAAAACGAATGTTGTGGTAGCCGTTCAGTCGGATGTTCGCCTTGGCATCAACAACGGCGATTCCTGACTCTTCGATGCCGGTGACGTGCTTGGCGACGGCTGCCAGATGAAAGGTCAGCGCGCCGACGCCGCAGTACAGATCAACGCACACGTCATCGGCCCCGGCCTCCGAACACTTCACTGTGTGTTCGTAGAGCTTGCGGGCCAGGGCGATGTTGGCTTGGAGAAAAGCCCCGGCATGCGTCTTCAGTTTGAGAAACCCGATGCGCTCAATGAGCGCCGACTCCCGCGTCAGGGGCACGAAGGTGCGGCCGAAGATGACATTGCCGGGATCGGGGTTCACGTTCTGTACGACGCTCACCACTCCGGCAATGCGCTGCAATTGAGCCACGAGCTCGCGCGCGCGTGGCAGGGTCTGGTGGCGCGTCACCAGAATGATCTGCGCCCGCTTGGCCCAGTTGCTGACGCGCACGACGACATACCGCAAAGATCCGGCGTGGGTGCGCTCGTCGTAGATCGGGATCGTCAGTCGCTCCAGCGTCTCGCGCACCTTCGCCAGCACCCGGTTGATCAGCGGGTGATGCACCGGGCACTGGCTGATGTCGACGACCTCATGCGACTGCGGGCGGTAAATGCCCAGCAAGACGCCACCGCGCGCCGCCCGCGCCACGAGCTTTGCCTGGTTGCGGTAGCCGAAGGCCCGCGGTGAGCCGATGAGGGGAGGAATGGGAAGCCCCGCCAGACTCGGGAACCGGCTGAACGCGTCACGAACGCGTTGCTGCTTCAGCAACAGCTGCTCGCCGTACGGGCGGCCGATGAAAGCGCAGCCGACGCAGTGGGGATAGTGCGGGCAGGGCAGGGCGGGGGCTGGGGGACGAGGGTTGGGGGCCATCGGGGTTAACTATGGTCAACAGTGTTTCTGCACCCCAAAGGGGTGAAATCCGTTAGCCCAGGCACCGCCCTGGGCTCTGTTTGTCTCCCTCCTCTGTTGCCATCTCCGGCAACGGAGGAGGGCCGGGGTGGAGGCCGTTCTGAAAGCCGCGGCCGATAACATGCAGTACGTGCGTGATGATGAGCCGCGGCGGCAGGCGCCTCCACCCTCACCCTCCTCCGTTCGCGGAAGTGCTCACAGGAGGAGGGGACCGCAGCTGTCCAACTACCGAGCAGAGAGACGCCGGAGTGCCAACCCCGAACCCCCACTCCCGGCCCCGTCACTTCGCTCTCCACTCACCGCTACGGCCGCCGCGTTTCTCCATGAGGCGAATGTCGCTGATCACCATGCCGCGGTCGACCGCTTTGCACATGTCATAGATGGTCAGCGCCGCCACGCTCACTGCGGTCAACGCTTCCATTTCGACGCCGGTCTTTCCCGTCACCTTCACTCGTGCCTCGATTTCCAAGATGCCGGGGCCGCGGACGGTGAAGTCAATACCCGCGACCTCGACCGGAAGAGGATGGCAGAGGGGAATCAATTCGGCGGTGCGTTTGGCCGCCATGATCCCGGCAACGCGGGCGACCGCCAGAACCTCACCTTTCGCCATCTTGCCGCTGCGAATCAGGCGGAGGGTCTGCGGTTGCATGCGCACGGTGCCCCGGGCGACGGCCTCGCGCTCGGTGACGGATTTCGCACTGACATCGACCATGCGAGCCCGCCCGCTCTCGTCGATATGCGAGAGCGGCGCGCGCGCTCTCATCTTGCGGTTCCTCAGTTGCGCCACTATAACCTCGGCTGTCTATGAACCATCACCAGCTCATCATCATCGGTTCCGGGCCAGCAGGACTGACCGCGGCATTGTATTCAGCCCGCGCCAATCTAGTACCCATCGTGATCGAAGGCTCCCAGCCCGGCGGTCAACTTACTATCACGACCGAGGTGGAAAACTACCCCGGCTTTCCCGACGGGTTGCTCGGTCCCGAGATGATGGAGCTGTTCAAGCGGCAGGCCGAACGCTTTGGCGCACGGTGCATCTTCGGCGAGGTCACAAAAGTCGATCTCAGCCGCCGCCCGTTTGCTCTCCAAGTCGGCAAGGATCAGTACTCCAGCGATGCGCTGATCATTGCCACAGGGGCCTCGGCGAAATTGCTGGCGCTGGAATCGGAGAAGCGGTTGATGGGCCATGGCGTCTCCGCTTGCGCCACCTGTGACGGCTTTTTCTTCAAGGAGAAAGAGCTGGTTGTGGTGGGCGGCGGCGACACGGCGGTCGAAGAGGCGACGTTTTTGACGAAGTTCGCCAGCAAGGTCACCGTCGTACATCGCCGTGATCAGTTGCGCGCTTCGAAAATCATGCAAGAGCGCGCCTTCAAGAACCCGAAGGTGTCCTTCATCTGGGACTCCGTCGTCGATGAAATCCACGGCACCGCCGACAAGATTGGAGTGACCGGCGTCCGGCTGAAAAACGTCAAGACCGGCGCCACCCGTGACTTCAAGTGCGACGGTGTGTTCATGGCCATTGGCCACCAGCCCAACACGCGGCTCTTTCAGGGCCAGATCGAGATGGACGCCAACGGCTATATCGCCACGCGCGGCCGATCTACCTATACCAGCGTCGAGGGGGTCTTCGCCTGTGGCGATGTGCAAGACAACGTGTACCGCCAGGCGGTCACCGCCGCCGGCTCTGGCTGCGTGGCGGCCATCGACGCCGAACGCTGGCTCGAAGAGAAGGGCATATAGCGTATGGCTTATGGCAAAGGAAGAATTAATCTGAAACTCCGGCCATATGCCATCTGCCATAAGCCATACGCCGCTCAGATCCTCACCGGCACCCCGCGTGCGGCCAGGTACTCCTTGCACTGCCGGACGGTATACTCGCGGTAGTGGAAGATCGACGCGGCCAGTGCCGCCGTGGCACCGCCGGTCGTGAGGCCTTCGTAGATGTGCTCGAGCGTGCCGACTCCGCCGGAGGCGATGACCGGCACCCGCACCGCATCGGCGATCGCCCGCGTCAAGGCGAGATCGTAGCCTTCCTTGGTGCCGTCGCGATCCATGCTGGTGAGCAGGATCTCGCCCGCTCCGTACGTCTCCATGCGTCGTGCCCACTCCACCGCGTCGAGGCCGGTCGGTGTGCGGCCGCCATGCGTGTACACCTCCCACTTCGCCGTTGCGCTGCCTGCAACGCGCTTTGCATCAATCGCAACGACAGTGCATTGACTGCCGAACCTTTCCGCTGCGGCGCGGACGAACTCCGGGTGTTGCACCGCCGCCGTGTTGATCGAGACCTTGTCGGCTCCGGCGTTGAGCAGATCGCGAACATCCTGCAACTCGCGCACGCCGCCACCCACCGTGAGCGGCATGAAGACGGTGTCGGCCGTGCGCGCGACCACGTCCAAAATGATCTTGCGGCGTTCGTGTGACGCGGTGATGTCGAGAAAGGTGAGTTCGTCGGCACCCTCTTCATCGTAACGCTGTGCGATCTCCACCGGGTCGCCGGCATCCCGCAGGCCAACGAAGTTGACGCCTTTGACTACGCGTCCGTCCTTTACGTCGAGGCAGGGTATTATGCGCTTGGCGAGCATGCGAAACAGCCTTCAGCGGTCAGCCTTCAGCTTTCAGCCCAGTCACAATCAGCCTGCGACGCCCCGCGCCGCTCGGATGGCCTCGGGCAGCCGCACCGCGCCGGTGTACAAGGCCCGGCCGACAATCACCGCGTCGATACCTTCCACACCGCAGTCTCGCAGTGCGGTGATGTCGGTCAGCGAACCGACGCCGCCGGAGGCCGTTACCGGCAGGCTGACCGCTTCGGCAATGGCGCGCGTGGCGGCCACGTTGACGCCTTCCTGCGTGCCGTCCCGACTGATGTCCGTATAAATGATGCGGCAGGCGCCAAGCGCCTGCGCTTGGTGGGCCAATGTGACCGCGGACGTGGCGCTGGTCTCGACCCAGCCGCGCACGGCAACCTTACCGTCGCGGGCGTCGATGCCGATGGCGACACGCCCTGGGAAACGACGGCAGGCCTCGCGAACCACCTCCGGCTCGGCCAAAGCGGCGGTGCCGAAGATGACCCGATCGACACCCAGCTGCAGCAGCTCCGCGGCCCGTTCGACACTCCGCACGCCACCCCCAACCTCGATGGGGATCGGCAGCGCGTGGCAGAGGGCCGCAATCGCGGCGCCGTTCACCGGCTGGCCGCTCACCGCGCCATCGAGGTCAACGACGTGCAAGTATTGCGCGCCTTGGTCCACCCAACGCTGGCCGATGGCCACGGGGTCGTTGCCGTACACCGTCTCGGCAGTCATGTCGCCCCGCAACAGGCGCACACATTTGCCGCCCTTCAGGTCGATGGCAGGTACTACGAGCATATGGCGGATGGCGGTGGCATATGGCTCATGGCAGATAGCCGAGTTGGCGCCTCTTGACCATATGCCACATGCCATCAGCGGGATCGTTCCACGATCCCTCCGAAGTTTTCCAGGATCTTCAGCCCGACGGCCTGGCTCTTCTCCGGGTGGTATTGTGTGGCGAAGACGTTGTCGCGGGCAATGGCGGAGGTGAACTCGATGCCGTACTCGGTGGTGGTTGCCGTCAGATCCGGATCGGTGGGCACGACGTAGTACGAGTGCACGAAGTAAACGAAGGCGCCGTCGTCAATGCCGCGGAGGTGCGGCGAATTCTGGAGCTTGCGGATCTGGTTCCAGCCCATGTGCGGCACCTTCAGGTCCGACATGTCGGGAAAGCGAACGACGCGACCGGGGAAAATGCCCAACCCGGGCACGGGGCCGAACTCCTCGCTCTCCTCAAACAGTAACTGCATGCCGAGACAGATGCCGAGAAAGGGAGTGCCGCGGCTGATGACGTGGCGGACCGTATCGATGAGGCCGTAGATGCGCAGGTTGTCCATGCAAGCGCCGAAGGCGCCAACGCCGGGCAACACAACGCCGGCGGCGGCCTCGATCCGAGTCGCATCGCGCGTGACCTCGGCTGGGAAGCCGACCCGCTCCAACCCTTTCTGCACGGAGCGCAGATTCCCCATGCCGTAGTCGATGATGGCGAT
>DASVHW010000149.1 GCA_036382395.1 Candidatus Binatia bacterium
GCCACAGGCGATGATCCTGCCATGCACACGCAGTGCCGAGAGCGCAGCGTCGAGGGTGTCGCCTCCGACATTATCGAAATACACATCGATGCCACCGGGGGCCTCCAGATTCAACTGTTCGAGCACCGGACCGGCTTTGTAATTGAAGGCGCCGTCAAATCCACACTCCTCCCGCAGAAACCGGACCTTTTCCGCCGAACCGGCTGAGCCAACAACACGGCACCGGCGCAACTTCGCCAGTTGTCCGGCCACATTGCCCACTGCGCCGGCAGCCCCGGAGATGAAGATGATGTCCCCGGCTTTGACGTCCACCAAATTCAGCCCGGCCCATGCGGTCATGCCGGTCATTCCCAGAGCGCCCAGGTAGACCGAGAGCGGCTGAATCTCGCGGTTCACTGGATGCAACTCTTTCGGCGAAGCGATGAAGTATTCCCGCCAGCCACGACTGGAAGTAACGGCATCGCCCACCCGGAATTCGTTGGCGCGTGATTCGACGACCTCACCCACTGCGCCGCCGTCCAACGGTTTGCCCAACTCAAATGGCGGCACGTACGATTGCCCCTCGTTCATGCGGCCGCGCATATAGGGATCCACCGACATGAAGAGGTTGCGAACCAGCACCTCCCCATCCTGCAGCGGCTCCAGTTCGGTCCGCACCAGGGTGAAGTTAGTCGCGGCAGGGATCCCCTCGGGGCGGGACGCCAACCGAACCTCATGACTCGTGAGTTTTGACATGTTAGAAGAGCTCTTTCTATGCCGGTGCGTCGATCGAAGCGACGCGAACCAGTTTCTTATTCACGAACTCCTGGATTCCCATGCTGGAGAGCTCGCGCCCGTAGCCGGAGTCTTTGATGCCGCCGAACGGCAGGTCCGGCGTCGTCCAGGTCGGGTGGTTGACGAATACCATGCCCGCGTCGATGCGGCTCGCCACGCGTTTGCCGCGCGCAATATCCTTGGTGAAGACTGATCCGCCCAACCCAAAATCGGAGTCATTGGCCAGCGCCACGGCCTCGTCCTCGTTGTTGACCCGGAACAGGAGCGCGACAGGCCCGAAAAGTTCCTCCCTGTACGCGGGATTGCCGGGCTTGATGTTCGCTAGAATCGTCGGCTGCATGAACGATCCCGGCCGATCGATTCGCTTGCCACCCATGACCAAAGTCGCACCCTCGGCGAGGGCTCGTTTGACCTGATCCAGCAGTTGTACCAGGGCCCCTTCCGTGGACAGGGGGCCGAGCGTCGTCGTCTCGTCCAGCGGGTTTCCTGGCGTGAGGGCTGCCAGGGCTGTCTGAAATTTGTCGAGAAAGCGGTCGGCCAATTCTTCGACGACGATGAATCGCTTCGCCGCGACGCAGCATTGGCCCATGTTGTTCATCTTGGCCCAGACCGCCCACTTGACCGTCTGGTCGAGGTCCGCGTCCTCAAGCACGATGAAGGCGTCGCTCCCGCCAAGCTCCATCGTCGACTTCTTGAGGTTTTGTCCAGCTCGGGCGGCAACCAGTCTTCCCGCTTCGACGCTGCCCGTCAACGCGACGCCCTTGATCCGGGGATCGTCGATCACTTGAGTGACCTGGTCATGAGAGATCAACAGGTTGGTGTACGCGCCCACCGGCGCACCCGCTTCAAGCCACAGCTTCTCAAAAGCGATGGCGCATTGCGGAACACACCCTGCGTGCTTCACCATGACGACATTGCCCGCCATCAGGTTGGGCGCGGCAAAACGCGCGAGCTGGTAGTAGGGAAAGTTCCACGGTTGGACGCCGAACAGCACGCCGAACGGGCTACTTTCGATCTCAGCTTCGCCCGAACCCGGCTCGAGGTGTTGTGGTGCGAGGAAGCGCTCGGCGTTCTTGGCATAGTAGTCGAAGATGTCCGCGCTGAGCACCACTTCGCCCCGGGCTTGGTCGATGAGCTTACCCATCTCGAGCGTCATTGGGCGAGCAAACTCGTCGGTGCGAGCGCGCATAATGGCGGCGGCTTTTGTGACCACGGCCGCCCGCCCGGCGAAAGTCGTGTGCCGCCAGTTCTCGAAGCAGGTCGCAGCGTTTCCAAGCGCCGTCTCAAGTTGGTTGTCGGTGAGTTCCTTGAACGTTTTCAGAATCTTGCCGTCATAGGGGTTGACGCTTTGGTAAGCCATCGAGTTTGTCCTCTATTGAATCCGCGTCTTCTTGTCACTTTGGCGGGCATCAGCTCACACGCAAACGCCAGGTATGAAAATGCGAGCCCGAGTCATCTGCCGGCCAATTTCTTCGCAATTTGGGTGACGTGGCGGCCCTGGAACCGCGCGATAGCTAGCTCGTTCTCGCTCGGTACCCGCTTTCCGTCAGCTCCGGCCAGCGTGCCGGCGCCGTATGGCGAGCCGCCAGTGATCTCCGCCATATTCAGCAGGCGAGTCTCGCTATACGGAACGCCTACGATCACCATGCCGTGATGCAGCAGGGTACTGTGGAAACTGGTGATCGTGGTCTCTTGGCCACCGTGCTGGGTGGCGGTGGACGTGAAAACGCTGCCGACCTTGCCGACGAGAGCCCCGCTGAGCCAGAGTTGCCCTGTCTGGTCCAGAAAGTTCCGCATCTGCGCGCACATGTTGCCGAATCGGGTTGGCGTGCCGAAGATAATGGCATCGGCTTCGGCAAGCTGGCCAGGCGTGGCAATTGGAACGTGCCCGAAGGCGGAGCGCGCTGCCT
>DASVHW010000150.1 GCA_036382395.1 Candidatus Binatia bacterium
ATGCGCTCGCAGCGGCTGAAATCGCAGGCCGCGACGATAGCCCGATCGACGCGACGAGAGTTGGCCGTCATGGCGGCATTGAAGATCGCATTCTGTTCGGGGTGTCGCTCGCGGTAGGCCCAGCTGTCCATGCCGTGGAGCACCCGGAATGCATTCTCGCCGGTTTTCACGCTGTGCAGCAGATGACCCCATGTCTGCCACCGATATGCCTGGCCGATGTACGTCGCCGATGGTCTCACCGACAGCTCGGCGTCGGAGCGCAGGCACTCCCCCATGGCCGCCAGCGAGAAGCGCCGATTCTCGTGCTCGCTGAGCACCCCGATCGCAGCAAGCGCCCGCAACAACCGATACAGCGCTCGAGGATGGGCGCCGACGGCCGCGGCGATCTCGTCGCTGGCGCGCGGGCCGGTCGCCATGTGGTCAGCCACGCCCAGCACCGCGGCGACGTGGATGGCTTGGGAGATCTGGAAACCTTTGATCAGACGATGGAGGTCGCCCGCAGCCTGCTCCTGGCTCAGTGTGCCCTGTCGATCCATTTCGTCCTCACTACCTAGGATGGGTGCCGTTCGAGGCGGCGCCGCAGCACCAACTCGCGGCCCTCGATCCAGCCGCGGGCACGCTGCGGATAGAACGCGAGCGTCACGCGATCGTAGACGAGCTTGCCGGTCTCGGTGAGCGAGATGCAGTCACCGTCATCGCTGGCGAGGCCCGCCGCCAGCACTCCCTGCAGCACCTCGCCGTAGTCATCCTCAACGGAGCAACCGAACTCACGCGCGTACTCACTCCGGTTCAGCGGCCTGCCATCGCCCAAGGACAACGCGACGAAGCGCGCCTTGCGGTCCTCCACGCGGAGGAGGAAGGTCTCCTCCACCGGACTCTGCCCCGCCTCGACGCGCGCTGTGTATCGGTCGATGTCAGCAGAATTGCGATAGACGATATTTCCCAGGCGGGAACGTGCGCTGGGGCCGATTCCGATCTGGTTGCCGATGCTGGTCACGTCCTCGAAGCGTGGCTTCCGCACTCCAGACGCGGGCGTGCCGCGCACGAACTCGCGCCAGCGCATCTGTCTGTATCCCAGGGCGTCAGCAGTCCGCTGGACGAACGCGCGCCAGTGGACGAGCCGAGCCAGGTCGAGCCGCTCATCCTGGCGCAGCCGGCCGGCGACTGGCGTGCGTTCGTTGATGCGCAGGTCGTATGCCGTCACGGCGTCGACTCCGCGGGCCGCGACCGCCTCGAAGTCGCCACGGAAGGTGGCCTCGGTTTGTCGCGGCAGGCCGTAGATGAGGTCGACGTTGACGATGAGCCCGCTGGCTACGAGCCGCTCGCAGGCGACTAGGGCCTCGGCACCACTATGTCGTCGACCCACGCTGTCGAGCACGGCGTCATCCAAGCTCTGAATCCCCATGCTGACCCGCCCGATGCCGCGTCGCCGGAAGACGCGGAGGTACTCCTCCGTCGCCGTCTCCGGGGAGCACTCGACCGTGTGAATCTGTTGTCCGTCGTCACGCACACGCGCGAGCACGGTTGCCAGCAGCTCGTCCAAGAGATCGGCCGGCAAGGATGTGGGCGTGCCGCCGCCCACGTAGAGCTGCGACAGCGGCGTGTCCGGCACCACCCAGCCCAGCTCGCGCACCGCAGCCGCCACGTACCGTCGCATCCGCTCTGGCGAAGCCCCTACGCGCTTTGCATAGAAGCAGAAGGTGCAACCGTACTCGCAGAACGGCACGTGGACGTAGATACCCAGCCGCCCGCCAGCCGGCCGCGGGCGCTCAGCACCAGGTGTCGCCACGAATGCCGGGGCCGACATCGGGTAGACGCTGGTTGGAGCATAGGCGACGCGCTGGACCGCGCCGAGCGCCTGCACGATTCGTTCGAGATCCGCATCCTCGCGCCAAGGGCTCGTGGGTGCCATCAGGATTCGATGCTTGCGTTCCCGTGAAATGTCAACCATTCGCCGAGTACGTCTCACCTCGGTGCGCAGATGACTCCACCGCCGGCCCGCGACCATAGCAGAGGATAGCGCCCGGGGGCATTAGCTCGGGCGGCCGGCTGGTGTGAGTCCTGAATGTACCCGCCGTGCGTTCCCTCTGTGTTCTCCACGATCTCTGCGGCGCGTGTCTTTACTTGATCGCGACGGTTGAGCTATGGTCCTCAACACTTTCGCCGCCCGGGATGACTGGGTCAAACCTACCGAAAGACGCTGTTCTTCCCTAACGACCATGGGACGCATCTTCGAAACCCGCAAGCACACGATGTTCGCCCGCTGGGACCGCATGGCCAAGCAGTTCACCCGCGTCGGCAAGGATATTGTCATCGCCGTGAAAGCGGGCGGGCCCGATCCCGCGGCCAATCCCCAGTTGCGGCGCGTCATTCAGAACGCGCGCGCGGTCAACATGCCGAAGGACAAGGTCGAGGCGGCAATCAAGCGCGCGGCGGGCGAGGAGGCGACGGATTATGACGAGATCCTCTACGAGGGATACGCCCCGCACGGCGTCGCCGTCCTCGTCGAGGCCGCGACCGATAACCCGACCCGCACCGTCTCGAACCTGCGCAACCACTTCAACAAGGGTGGCGGCAACCTCGCATCGACCGGCAGCGTCAGCTTCCACTTCAAGAGGATGGGTGTGTTCCGCTTCGATCCCGCCGGCATCTACCAGGACGAACTCGAACTCGATCTGATCGACCACGGCCTCGAGGAGATGGGCGAGAGCACGGGCGAGAAGGGTGAGCCGCAGCTCGTGATCCGGTGCGCCTTCGCCGACTTCGGTCGCCTGCAGAAGGCGCTTGAAGACCGCGGTATCAAACCGCTCTCCGCCGAATCCGAGTACCTACCGCAGACCCCGGCCGAGCTGCCGGAGGACAAAGCCAAGGACGTGCTGAAGCTGGTGGACACCCTCGAGCAGGACGACGACGTCCAGAAGGTCTTCCACAGCGTCGGCTGACGACGCTGGCGCGGACGCTAGAACCTTTACAACTTGAAGGGGAGAACTCGTTCCCCATCCGGTTTTGTGGCGGGCTGAGCCCGCTGCTGGTAGGAGAGGCTTCATGGAGACCAAAGTGACCAGGATGCTAGGGATCGATTGTCCCATCCTCGCCTTCACGCACTGTCGCGACGTCGCGGCGGCGGTGACCAATGCGGGCGGCTTAGGCGTGCTGGGGGCGGTGGCCCACACCCCCGAGCAGCTGGACGTCGATCTCAAGTGGATCGCGGAGCAGACGAAGGGGCGGCCCTTCGGCGTCGACTTGCTCATCCCACGGAAGTACGTGGGTGCCGAGGCCGGCGGGATCGATCTCGGTAGCCTCAAGTCGATGGTGCCCGACGCCAACCGGGAATGGATTGACGAGTTGCTCGAGCGCTACAGCGTGCCGCCGCTTCCCCCGCCCTCGCCGGATAGCGACCGGGAGCAGCGGGGCATGGCGGGGTTGCGAGTGGACCCCAAGAGCATGGGTCCGCTGATCGAGGTCTCATTCGCGCACAAGGTGGCCCTGATCGCCTCGGCCTTGGGGACCCCACCGCGTTGGTTGGTCGACAAGGCCCACGCCAACGGCATTCCGGTGGCCGCCCTGGCCGGGCGCATCGAACATGCCGTCGCCCACAAGGAGGGCGGCGTGGATATCGTCATCGCCCAGGGCACGGAAGGCGGCGGACACACGGGGGAGATCGCCACCATGGTCCTCGTGCCCCAGGTGGTCGATGCCATCGCCCCCACCCCGGTGCTCGCCGCTGGCGGCATCGCCTCGGGGCGCCAGATGGCCGCCGCCCTGGCCCTCGGGGCCGAAGGGGTGTGGTGCGGCTCGGTGTGGCTCACGACGCATGAGGCCGAGACGACTCCGGTGATCAAGGAGAAGTTCCTGGCCGCCACGTCCGCCGACACGCGCCGCTCCCGGTCGCTCACCGGCAAGCCGGCGCGCATGCTGCGCAGTGCCTGGACCGACGCCTGGGACGAGCCCGGTGCGCCCGAGCCATTGCCCATGCCCCTGCAGAGCCTGCTGGTGGCGGAGGCGCAGCGCCGCATCCACCGCGTCGCCCACAAAGCTGATTCGAGCGCACGCCCTCTGGTCACCTACTTCGTCGGGCAGGTTGTCGGCCAGATGAATGTGGCCATGTCGACCCGCGACGTAATGCGCGAGATGGTGGAGCAATGCCTCGATGCCATGGAGCGCATGAACGGCCTGCTGCAAAACGACTAGGGCAGCGCCGCTGCGTTTACTTGGCGCGGGAGAGGTATTCGCCGGACTCGGTGTCGACGCGGATTACGTCGCCGACGGCAACGAAGCCGGGGACCTGGACGGTGGCCCCACTCTCGACGGTAGCCGGTTTGAGGAC
Source organism: Candidatus Binatia bacterium (assembly GCA_036382395.1). Lineage (NCBI taxonomy): Bacteria > Candidatus Binatota > Binatia (SeqCode) > Binatia bacterium. Next base: position 4,328 of record DASVHW010000150.1, read on the forward strand.
GTTGGTGACCGTAGCGCCCCGGAGGGCCGGGTCGGTCTGGGTGACTTTCAGGTCGACGTTCTTGGGCAACGTCACGCCCATGGGTTTGCTCTCATAGAACTCCACCTGGACGCGCAGGTTTGGAGTGAGGTAGTTCACGGCATCACCGAGTGCCTCGGCATCGAGCACGATCTGTTCGTAGTTTTCGGTGTTCATGAAGTGGTACTCGTCGTCCGACTGATACAAGAACTCCATCTCGTGCTGCTCGAAGGTGACGCGCTCGACCTTGTCCTCCGATCGGAAGCGGTTCTCGGTTTGGGTTCCGGAACGCAGGTTCCGCAGTTTCGTCTGCACCATGCCGCGCCAGTTTCCCGGCGTGATGTGGACGACGTTCATGAGCCGGAAGAGG
>DASVHW010000151.1 GCA_036382395.1 Candidatus Binatia bacterium
GCGATCCCGTCCGCGACGCTACCCAGCCCGACACCGGTGCCAACCCAGACCCCGGCCGCCGGTTGCGTCAACCCCCCGCCAGACATTGCGGCGCTCAGCGACCAGACCGATCCGATCGCCTGCTACGGGAATGCTCCCCTGACCCTCGACGCGTATCCCATCGGTGCCGCCGTCGACTGCCCGGTGTCTGTCGAGCCAGCCTGGCTCGGGTGCCCATCCGGTTTGCTGGAGCTTGTTGGAGAGACGCGCAAGAACGGGGCCCCTTCCCTGCTGGTGGCCGTCGATCCCGCGAGCGGCATCTCCTTGCCCGGGAGGATCTCCATGAACGTCCGTATCACCGGCCGCTATGACGACCCCGCTGCCCAGACATGCCGCGAGATCGGGCGGGTGCCGGGCATGGGAACGCCTGAACCTGCAGCGGGGACAATCGAGGGTTGCCGCGGGACGTTCGTCGTGACTCACGTGGTGCCACTCCAACCGTGAGACGCTCGGCAGCACGCGTCAATCACGAATCCGAATCCACCGGCGGGGCGAGCATGTCGTTCCGATATGCATCGTCGCGACGTGCGCCACTACTATCGGCATCCGCGCTTCATCGCCACGGTCCCCGGCCAGGGCTATCGGTTCGTGCCGACGTTCTCGAACACGGGCTGGGACGGCGAACCCACGGCGAGCAAACGCAGGAAGAACTGAGCGCGCGGCGGACACGCTCCGCCCGCCGACCCGCTCGGGCCCGCCGCGGCCCATCCCGACCGGTCCGACGACCCTCTCACGATGACGAAGCGTCATGACATCGCGGACCCCTGCTAGCACAGTGCCTTCGCACCCAAGACGTCGCCGCGAGGAGATACCCGGCGCGCTGGCGATCCGGAGGCTCGCGAGCGCCGCGTGAGCCGCACAACGACCTATGGCGAGGAGGATCTGACAGTCATGACGCGGACATTCAGCCGAACCACCCGATTCCGGCGCGGCCCCGGCGCGGCCCTGCTGATCGCTCTCCTGGCAGCGCTCGCTATCCCGCCATTCCCATCGTCCGTGTATGCCGACAATGGGAATGGTGGCGAACTCACCGCGCCGCAGCGCGAAGTCCTCTACGGCATCGCGCGCGATACCTGGAACTTCTACAAGACAGACGTGGATCCAAACACCCATCTGCCGCTGGACAACATCGGTCCGGGCAACACGCGCGGCGCCTATACCTCAGCTGCCAACATCGGCGTCTATCTCTGGGCCGTGGTGGCTGCGAACGATCTCAAGCTGATCAGCAGGCCGGAGGCTCGAGACCGCATCGCCGCCACGCTAACCGAGGTCGGCACGCTCGAGCGCGACCATGGGTTCCTATATCAGTGGTACGACACCACGACCGGGCACACAATCCTCAACCCGGGCCAGGCCGACTGCTCGACCGAGACGGCGCCAGCCTTCGACAACTGCTTCTTCATCTCCAATGTCGACAACGGCTGGTACGCCTCCGGGCTGATCGTGGCGCGATCGGCGATGCCGGAGCTCAAACAGCTTGTGAATAGCTTGCTGGCGCCGATGGACTTCGCGCTCTTCTACGACAACCGGGCGCAGACGCCCTGCAACGTCAACACCGCCATCGCCGGGAACCAGCCGACCGGCCAGATGTACGGCGGCTACTACGTGGGGTTGCCGGTCGATCAGGGCACGAACTGGGAGCACTACTACCACAACGGCGCGTTCTATAGCGACCCCAGGATTTCCGCCTACGTAGGCATGGGGTTGCATCAGATGCCCGGCGACGTGTGGTGGCGCAGCTGGCGAGTCCTGCCGCCGCAGCAATGCTCGACGGATCCGGATTTCTCGTGGCAGGGACAGTGGCCCGTGGGCGGCTACTGGCAGGTCTATACGGACCCGCAATCGGGCAAGC
>DASVHW010000152.1 GCA_036382395.1 Candidatus Binatia bacterium
CAATTGCAGACAACTTGCCATCCAGTTGAGCACCGGATGGTTTCCGTGCCTGATCTTCTGGTCGAGATAAGCTCCCAACAGGAACTTCGTAGGGTGACTTAGATGCATGAAGGTCTGCTGGATTTCTACCGTGAGGATACCGTCGGCGCGCAGGATTTCAATGGTGTGCACCCGGCCCGAGTTGTAGTCCATCGGGCAGTTGAAGCGGTACCCGCCCGCGCGGGGGAAATAGCCGGTGCGGTCGCTGAAGTTGCCGGTGACCCAATCGCTGCGTCCCGCAGCCGCCTCGACGGCCGCGGCGGTAATGTCGATATTGCGAAGGTTGTAGTCGCGTTCCGCCCGCGTGCGAACTTCCGCGCGGCAGAGTCAATGGCACGCTCGGCGGAGATGCCGCGGTTTGCGCGGCGGCCGGCGGGTGTTCGCGCCTGTGCGGCCCGGGAAGTCAACCCCGCCTGTTGACGGATTGTAGACGGACCATCGCTGGGCAGCCCGCCACCTGGACCCGGGCAAGCCCGTTCACCGACGCAATGCTCAGAAAGCCTGGCCGATGCTGAAAAAGAGCCGGCCGATGGATTCGCCGGGGCGGCGATCGAGTTTCAGTCCATAGTCCAGCCGCAAGAGGAACCACGGCGTTCGGACGCGTAGACCGAGTCCGGCGGCCTTCCGAAGGTCGGTCAAGCTGATGTCGGAAACGTGTCGGTAGACGTTGCCAATATCGACGAAACCGACGCCGTCGAACCGGCTGACGAGCGGTAAACGGATTTCGTTGTTGAAGATCAGTACGGCATCGCCGCCCAGCGGCAAGCGGTCGAATCCGATCGGACCGACGCCGTTCTGCTGAAAACCTCGGATGGTCGTGCTTCCGCCAGCGAGGAAGCGTTCGCCAAGCGTAATTTCCTGGCCCCCCAGGCCCGTTGCCAACCCTACCCGTACACCCGTGGCATAAACCAAGCGCGGCCGGAGCACCTGATTGGTGAAGAGCTGCACCTTGGGTTTTTGCAGGGGAAAGTAGCGGAAGTACTGGCCGAAATACTTGACGAAGCGCAATTGCGATCCAAGCAGCTCCGGCGAGTACTGGAACGCGTGCGAGAAAAACTGGCCGTGAGTTGCATCGAGCACGTCGTCGCGAGTTTCCCGTGTGACCGTCGCCGTCAGGGCGGCAATCCGCAAAGGGATGTTGAAAAACGGATCGGGTCCAGTGTCGTACGTGCGGCTCTTTTCGATGCGATACCCGTAGGTGACCACATACTTCCGGCGAAATTTGGCCTCCTGTTGAATGGAGATCCCCGTGCGATCCACATTGAACGCATCCGACGTGCTGGTTGCGGGGTTGCGTTCGTGGCGAACGTAGGGGCTGACCGTGGTAGAGACCGGGAACCTGCGCAGCAGCGGTTGCGTGAAGTAGAGGCGCACTTCCTGCAATTGCGCGTCGTAGCGGGTGCGGAGGCCTAGTGTTCGCGCGCTGCCCAGCGAATTGCGATTGGTCAGGTCGGCGATAAGGCCCGGTCCGCGCTCGGTGTCGTAAAAGGCGCCGTAGCGTAACTGGAAGGGCTGCACTTCGCGGACTCGTACACGCAGGCGGACCGGCTTCCGGCCCGCGGCGTTAGACTCGGCTTCCACCTCCTCCTGCGTGATCTCCACCAGCGAGTAGGCGGCCGTATGGTACAAATTGCGCCGCGAATTACTCAGCTTCTGGAGGTTCAGAATATCGCCGGGCTTCACCTCGATCTGCGTCCGGATCAAGCCCTCACTGGTCTTGTCATTTCCCTCCACGACGATTTCGCGGACGACGCTCTGACGATTCTCGGTAATCTTCACGACGGCGTCCAGTTCACCTGCTGCCTTGCCGCGGCGCGTGGAGATGTCCGCCTCCATATCGTTGTAGCCCTTCTCCCAGTAGAGATCCCGGAGTTTCTGGAGCGTTCGTTCGCGCAGCACCGGGCGATACTCCTCCCCCTTAGGAAGCGGCACGGCCGCGGTCAGCCGGGCGGTATCGAATACGGTGTTGCCCTGAAACTCGACTCCCGCGGTGTGATATAGCGGCCCTTCTTGAACCGGAAACGTCACCTTGCCCGTGCGAGTCTCGGCGCTCAACTCGTATCGTGGATTATCGATCTTGGCGTCCAGATATCCCTGCTCGTGGTAATAGCGCGTGAGCAGTTCGGTCACGCTGGAGGGCTTCACGTAAACTTCCTCGGAGAGCTTCTGCGCCTTGACGATTTCACGCAGGTCCTTGGCTGCAATTCCTTTGGCCCCATCGAACGCGATTTCGACATTGCTGAATTGCGGGCCGGGCTGAATGTCGAACACCACACTGACGCGGTCCGGGAAGGGTTTCAGGATCTTATACGCGATGACCGGCTGAAGCTTGCCTGCTTTGACCAGCCAGGAACGGATCTCCTGAACGGCATCCTCGGCACGCTGCGAATCGAAGACGCCGTTGCGCCAGGTATCCCGGACCCGCTTTTTCAGGCTTCCATCGGCGGCGATGCCTTCATAGACGAAATCAACCACCGGTCCGGCGTCCACATCCAGGGTCAGGTCCACGGTGGCGTCACGGGAATCCCGTTTCAGTCGCACATTGGCTTGCAGCAGGTTCTCCGTGGTGAACAGTTTGTCGATGTTGTCGACGCCGCGGCGCACCTTAAAGAAATCGTATTTCTGGCCCTGCTTCACTCCGAGTTTGGCAGCGAGCTTCTCTGCGGGAAAGTACGTGATACCGCGGATCGTGATCTTATCGATTCTGCGACTCTCCAGGCGACGGGCGCTCTTGGGCTCGGGAACGCCGCCAAAGCGCAGATCGTGCCGGAAATCGCCGCGGAAACTGCCGTCGGACTGACGGACGCCGCGCGTGCTGAACCGCCGCGTGAAGTCGTATTCGCCGACGTAGATCTGGTCCGAGCTGTTGATCAGATCCATGGAGTAGATCAGGTTCAGCTTGGGGGTGATGTCCTGCCCGATGGTGAGCCTGGCGCCGGGATTGGCTTCATTGGCAATCAGGTTCGGCTCGATCCGCACCGAACTGAGTCCCGTGGCACCCGCGATACCGCGGCCAAGACTGGAACCGACGCGGCCTGTCAGATACGAGAGCACCTGGTTGCGCGCCACCGCAAACTCCTGGCTGCGAATATCGTCGAGCTTCTTGCCCGTCAACAAGACCGCAAGGATGTCTTGTTCCGGCTCGGGCGGATCCGACGTCAGCGTAGTTTCGGTCTTACCCGGCACGCCGGACACCTGCAAAGTGATATCGAGTCCGCCGGCGGTTGTGGTGGCCATGATGTCCAGGTTGGGCTCAATGCGGCGCTCGCTGGTGAAGGTGATGTTGCCGCGCTCGACGGTGTACTTGCGCTCGTTAAAGTTGAGCAGGCTGCCCTCTTCCAGGGTCAGACGGCCGGAGAGTGCAGGCTCGTACGGA
>DASVHW010000153.1 GCA_036382395.1 Candidatus Binatia bacterium
ACCGAATTGATGAATCCGTACTCGGTATCGGCGACCAACCCACACCGGCACGAGGGCGCGAACTACCTCGCCGCGATGGAATTGGTGGGGTGGCTCACCTCACCCGCAACTCAGGAGATGATTGCCGCATATCGTGTTGCCGGCCGCGCCGTGGCGCAACCGGCAAGCAATGGACGGCCCGTGCGGCGCGCACGCCGACGGTGAAATCAAACGGCCCTACGTCGGACGAGATCATCCCGGGGAATCAAGTGAATTGAGGTGGCTTTCACCACTGCCGTCACTGCCTCACCCACCGCGAGGGCGAGATCCTCGCAGGCCGGGCGGGTGATCAGCGCGGCCAGCGGGAAACCGCAGTCGACAGTGACACGGAACAACGGTCCCTCGGGATTCATCGCGACAACGCGGCCGTTGAGATGATTGCGCGCGCTCATCCGTGCCAGCGGACCTCGCTCGAGGATGACCTCCTCCGCACGAACACACAAGAAGACATCGCCCTCAACGCCCCCCGGGTCACAGGCTGTCACCCTTGCCGTTCCCACTTCGACCGTGAGCAAACCGTCGGCTTGGGCGATGACGCGGCCGGGAATCACCGTTTCCACCCCGACGGTACGCGCCACAGCCAGGTCCGCTGGCCGGCTGAACACTTCATGTACGGGCCCTGCCTGGCGGATGTGCCCGTCGGCGATGACTAGCATCCGGTCGCCGAGCGCGAGCGCTTCGACCCGATCGTGCGTGACGAGCAGCGTGGGAATGCCGCAACCGCTCAAGACGCGACGGAGCTCGCGGCGCAGCGGCTCGCGTGCCGGCGCATCCAGCGCCGAGAGCGGCTCGTCCAAGAGCAGGAGCTGTGGATCCGTGGCCAGCGCGCGCGCCAGCGCTACGCGTTGCTGTTGGCCGCCGGACAGCTGCCGCGGATAGCGCGCGGCAAAACCGTCGAGATCGAGCAGACCTAGCAGGCTCGCGATGCGCGCCTGCCGCGCGGGGCGCGTGCCGCGGAGCGCGAAGCCCACATTCTGTGCCACCGTCCGGTGTGGGAAGAGGGCATACTCTTGGAACAGATACCCGATGCGCCGCTGTTGCGGCGGCAGGCAGATGTTCACGGCCGCATCGAACCACATCTGATCGCCGAAACGGATGTCCCCGACCTCCGGCCGCTCCAAACCGGCCAAGCACCGCAGGATGGTAGTCTTGCCCGACCCGGAAGGACCGAACAGTACGGTCACTGGAGCCGTGTCCGTCTCCAGACGCAACTCGGCCGCGACGACCGTGCCGCCGGGAAATGCCTTGCTGAAGTCGGCTGTCAATGCAGCAGCCATGGGGTGCGCAGATTGCGCTGCAGGGCGTAGGTCACGGCCAAGACCAAAAAGGAAATGACCAGCAGGAGCAATGAGGTCTGCGCCGCGGTACTGTAGTTGAGCGCCTGCACGTCGTCGTAGATCGAGATCGAGACCGTACGTGTGATGCCCGGCAGATTGCCGCCCACCATCAACACGACCCCAAACTCGCCCAAAGTGTGCGCGAAGCTCAGCACCATGCCGGTGACGAGGCCGTGACGCGCAAGCGGCACGATCACGCGAAAGAACGTCGCGCGGCGGGAGACCCCGAGTGACCACGAGGCCTCGATCAGACGTCGGTCCACCGCCGCAAACGCCGCCGTGAACGGCTGTACCGCAAACGGCAGGCTGTAAACTATGGACGCAATCAGCAGCCCCTGGAACGTGAACGGTAACGTGGCACCGGTCAGCTTGAGGTACATCTGTCCAAGCGGACTGCGCAGACTCAGCGCGAGCAGCAGGTAGAAACCCAAAACAGTTGGCGGCAGCACCAGCGGCAGCGCCACCACGGCCTCGACGAGGAACTTCCACCGCCACGAGGAAAAAGCGAGCCAGTGGGCAATCGGCATGCCGATGACGAGCAACGCGAGGGTTGTCCACGTCGAGAGCTGGACGCTAAGCGTGATGGCCGCCCAATCCATCGGCTATTCTCGTGGGAAGAAGAACCCGTAGCGCTTCAGCGTGACACGTCCGGGCGGGCTCAAGACGAAATCGCGAAAGGCACGGGCCGCAGTGAGGTCGTGCGCCCACTTCATGATGACACCGCCCTGCTCCACGCGTGGATACGCGTCGAGTGGCACCTCCCAATATTTTCCATCCTGCTGCATGGCCGGCGCCGTGGCTAGCGAGAGGGCGATGACGCCGACATCGGCCGCGCCGCTCTGTACGAATTGCGCCGTCTGCGCAACGTTCTCACCGAAGACGAGTTTCTGCTTCACGTCTTCGTACACACCGAGCGACTTCATCGCCGCCACAGCGGCGCGACCGTAGGGGGCGTGCTGCGGATTGGCAATGGCAACGTGTTGCACTGCCGCGTCCCTGAGCGCCGCCATACCAAGCCGTTGCACGTCGACGGACGACGCCCGGGGCACCCAGATCACGATCCGGCCCACGGCGTAGAGAAACTCGCTCCCTTCGATCGCGAGGCCTTGCCTGCCGAGTTGACGCGGAAAGTCAGCGTCGGCGGAAAAGAACATATCGAACGGAGCGCTGTTGGAAAGCTGCGAGAAGAAGTTGCCCGAGGAGCCGTAGGTCACGTTGACCGTAATTGTGGGATGCGCCTTGGTGAATTGCGCCACCATGTCATCCATGGCGAACTTCAAGTCAGCCGCGGCCGCAACGGTCACTGTCGCGGCCGCCGGGGTGGCGTTCGCGCACGCGGGGACATCAGCGCCGCGGGCTCGGGTGCCCAGAAGCCAGGCCAGCGCAAGACACGAGACGGCGACGAGCTTGAGCGTCGGTACGGTGCGGAACGGTTGCTGCATCGGCATGACGTCTCTTCAGGCGAGCAGGCGCGTCTGCTCGCCGGTCATGGTTGTGTGGTAGCCTGGCAACTCACCGACGGAGCGCCGGAATGCATGGGACCGGATCCCTCGCACCAGCGCCTGGATGCGCGGATCATGCTCCATGTCGCTGCGGTAGCAGAGGTCGTAGTCCTCTTCGCGCGCCACGAGGAAGTCCAGACCGGCTTCCGCCGCCGAGAGCCGCACGCACACCCCCGCCTGCGCCCAACCGCTGCGAATGGTCTCGACGACGCCCGTGTGATCGACGGCAATGTGGTTGTAACCTTTCGGCAGCGGGTGATGGTCCTTGAGAATCGAGTCGAGGCAGCGCCGAGCGCCGGAACCCGGTTCGCGACCGACCCAGCGCAGGTTGGCCGACACCGCCTGCCGGATGGTACTGATGCCGAGGCCCGGAGCCAGCGCCAGCCCTTCCTGCCAGCGACTGACGCGCAGCAGCGTGTAACCCGGCCCGAGCATCTCACGCACGGCGCGTTCGTTTCCGCCCGGTCTGTCGTGGTCCTGCAGATGGAGACCGGCGACGTGGACAACGCCGCGGCAAAGCAGATCCAGGGCCTGCCGGCTGGAGCGAATGAGCGGTAGTAATCGAACGCCGGCGCTGCGAGCCAGCTCCGCCGCCAGCAGGCCAACTGCTGGGTCGCACCCCGCCAGGACCAACGTGTGGTCCGGATCCGAGTGAGCGCGGAACTCGTAGGCGCTGGCCTTGAGGACTCCGTCCGGCGGTAGTGTCCCCACAAACGTTCGCTCGACCGGATACAGCCACGTCTGCTCGGCGACCACGGCCCGCCAGAACCGGCACGGGTCGGTGGGTGACGGCCACGCCCACTCGGGTTCGCCTCGATGCGTCGCCTTGCCGAGGCTGAAGAGATCTTCAACACGACAGTCGAAGGCGGCAGCCAACGCCAACGCGGCAGCCGTTGATGGCACAACGCGGTCGGTCTCGATGGCGCTGATGGCAGTTCGTGACAGCCCACTCCGTCGCGCCAGCTCGCCCTGGGACCACCCCTGAGTTGCTCGGTAGTCTTGAACTCGGTTACGGATTGCGGCCGACACGATCCTGTCATATCCGATAGGATAGTGTCGAATCAAGGCGAGAAGGCGGATCGCGGCCATTGTTCGAACCGATCTGCGTCAGCGCGGGCTGTGGGCAACGTGGGCTTGACAGCGGTCACCGACCTGTGGTCCACCCGCGCGCAATGGTAGCCTCTCAAATTCTCGATCTCAGACCCTAGACATTCGAGGTACGGCAATGGGCACATCGAAACTCACACACCTCCTCTCACCCGGTCGCATCGGATCCCTTGAGGTCCGCAATCGCATTTTCATGTCGCCCATGGGTGACAACCTCGGCGAAGGAAATGGACACGTGGGCGAGCGCACCAAGCGCTACTTCGAGGCGCGTGCCCGCGGCGGCGTCGGCCTCATCATCGTCGGCGTGGGCGGGATCGCCTATCCGGCGGGTGCCTGTATTCCCAACCAGGTCGCCGTCTCGGACGACGTCTTCCTGCCTGGCCTACAGGATCTCACCAAGCGCTTGCACGCGCACGGCGCCAAGGTGGCGATCCAACTCCAGCACGCCGGCAAGGTGGCGACACAGGACATGGCCTGCGGGCGCCCGATGTGGGTGCCGTCGGTCCCCGAGATGAAGGCAGGGGATCTTTTCAATGACCTGACGCTGGAAGAGATCCAGGGCATCAGCGGGGACCTGGCGAAACCCGGCGCCGGAATCAGCTTTCACGAGATGACCACGGCGGATATCCGAACGCTCATCACCCTCTTTGCCGACGCCGCGGACCGCGCCCGGCGCGCCGGCTTCGACGCCGTCGAGATCCACGGGGCGCACGGCTATCTGATTTCCTCCTTCATTTCTCCGGCGAGCAACAAGCGCACGGACGAGTACGGCGGGTCGGTGGAGAACCGCACGCGGCTGCTGGTGGAAGTGCTCCAGGCGGTCAAGCAGCGGGTGGGGAAGGACTTCCCGGTCTGGTGCCGCCTGGATGCAAAGGAGTTCCGCATCGAAGGCGGCATTACGGTCGAGGACGCCCAGCGCACGGCCGAGCTGGCCGCGGCCGCGGGCGCCGACGCCATCCACGTCAGTGCCTACGCCGATCCGGTTGTGGGCGTCGCCTTCACGGACGCGCCGCTGGTGCACCAGCCCTGCGGCTACGTGGAGTTGGCGGAGGGCATCAAGCGGCGCGTCAAGGTCCCGATCATCGCCGTTGGCCGGATCGAACCCGCCGAGGCGGACGATATCATTGCAGCGGGCAAGGCCGATTTCGTCGCCATGGGACGCAAGCTGCTCGCCGATCCCGAGCTGCCGAAGAAGCTCGCCGAGGGACGCGCCGAGGACATTCGGCCCTGCGTCTATTGCTACACCTGCGTCGGCAAGATTTACCTCAATCAACGCACCTGTTGCGCCGTGAACCCGGCCACCGGGCGCGAGGCCGAGTTCGAGATCAACCCCGCGGAGAAGCCGAAACGAGTCCTCGTCGTAGGTGGCGGTCCGGCCGGCATGGAAGCCGCGCGGGTCGCCGCGTTGCGCGGGCATATAGTCACGTTGTGTGAGAAAAGTGAGCGCTTGGGCGGCACGCTCTGGTTTGCCTCGCTGGTTTACGAGCCCAACGGCAAGCTGCTCGCACACCTGGAAGCACAGGTGCGCAAGCTACCCATCGAGCTGCGACTCGGTCAGGACGTCACCCCAGCGTTGGTGCAACAGCTTCGGCCGGACGTGATTCTGGTGGCCGTGGGCGCGCGGCGGCAGCCGCCGCCGATCCCGGGAGTCGAACGCTCGAACGTCCTGAGCGGAGACGATTTGCGCAGCCTCATGACCGGTAGCGACAAGAGCGTCGCGGCGGAGAAGCTTTCCCTGGCGCAGCGCGCCATGCTCAAGATGGGCAACCTGCTCGGCGTCTCCGACCGTATGGCGCTCACCCGCGAACTCACACGGCACTGGATGCCGTTGGGAAAACGGGTGGTCGTGATCGGCGGCGGCCTGGTGGGGATTGAGCTCGCCGAGTTTCTGAATGAGCGCGGCCGCGAGGTCACCGTACTCGAGGAAGGATCGACGCTGGGCAAGGAGATGGCTCTGCCGAGACGGTGGCGGGCGCTGTACACGCTGCGCGAGCA
>DASVHW010000154.1 GCA_036382395.1 Candidatus Binatia bacterium
GGCAGAAGAACGATAAGTGCAGCAGTAATCAGCCTCTTCATCTCACACCTCCACCGAAGTATGAGGCCTTTATAAGTTTTGAGATTGCGTGTCAACTGTCACGGCAACACCCAAATCCGGCGCTAGCGCTCCGACGCGTCCGATCGAGCGCGCGTTGGGCCCCCCTGCAGGCGACGTGCGCCGGCCGGAGGGCCCGCTGTGGTTGACCAGTAGGCCGGGCCAGACTGCACAGCACGATTTCGCTGTGACTCGGCTGCCAATCGTGCAGTCGTGGACACACGCCCGCCCCACTGTGTTTCAGAACAGCTAGGGTTACGCAAATTTCAGATTGGAGATGCGCAGGCTTCAGACAGCGTGCCGCTTGCCTACGGAGAGGCCACCGCGAGCACGGCCAGCTGTCGGCGAGCCTCACGCAAACCGGCCAGTCGCTCTGCGGCTTCACTGATCTGCAGCACCAACTTGCCGGCATGCGAGATGAGCCGCCCAGCCATGGTGAACAGCGCAAAGCGCAACCGCTTCGGTCGGGCCGCACTGAGCGCAGCCGGCAGCACCAGGGACTTCATCGCGCTCAGGATGTTGTACGCCAACAGGCTCAGCCGATACCACGCCGCATTGGCACCGAAGCGTCCACACGGCGGGACCGCGGCCCCCAGCTCGTTCTTGGTCACGTCGTGCACGTGCTCGATGGTGCCCGCCTTGGCCCAGTGCCACCGTAGCAGCTCCTCACCGCTGAGCTCCCAGCGGTTGCTCACCACGGCCAGGTACTTCGTGTCGTACCCCGCCGCAAACAAAAACCCCTGCTGCTTGCGAATGCGCACCGCCACGTACCGCAACGGCTCTGCCTCTTTGGGCCAGTTGCCCGGCGTGAATTCAACCTCCGCCCAGTGCACGCTCTCCTCAGCTCGTTCCTCCACCAGTACCCATCGCGGCTCCCCCACCCCCGCGCACACCGCGCGCAACTCCGGGCTCATGTCCGCACTGATCGTGAAACTGATCTTCCCGCCCGGGCCCTGCTTGCGTTGCGGGTTGGCCAGCCACTTCAACACCGCCTCGTCGTAACACGCACTGTCCGATCGAAACGCATACTCGGTGACCGTCGCCGGCAGACTGGCGAACCCGCGCTCGATGAGCCGCAGATTTTCCATCCCCGCCGCCACGTTCCCATCGCGATACTCATCGGCCACCACCAGATCCTGCTCTGCCCAGTAGATCACCGACGGCTGATAGCCGCGCCCGCCTTTGTAATGCGCCAGCGACTCCCGCTTGTGACTTTCCTGAATCGTCGCATCGTGATCGAGGGTGGCTTTGCGACTGCGGCCCTGCGCCGCTACGCGCTCCAGCAGCTTCACGTTGACCTGCGCCAGCCCGCGCAGCGCCGCATTCTCCCCCGGGATATACGCCACCTGCCCAGGCGCGCGCTGCTGGCGCGCGTCGTCGATCAACCCCTCGTCGTGAAACTCGTAGAGGAAACGCCGCGCCGCATCGGGCGACGGTAACTCGCGTTCCAACAGCCGACACAACCCCTGGTCGGCCCGCAACACCGCCAGGTCGTCGAGGCACTCTCCGCCCGCGGCCAATAGCATGACCATGGCCTCGATCATCGCCACTTCGTCACGCCCGCGCGCCCGCTGGCGGATGTGCACATGGTGCTTGATCGCACGCGAAACTCCCAGTGCGCGCATCGCTTCTACCGCGAGCGCAAGCCCACCGCGGGCCGTTACCGTATCCGCCGCCTCGACCACCTCCACCCCATACGGCAACAACCCCTGCTTCATGGCTTCTCCTGCGCCGCCCGTGGCAGCGCGTTGAGTAAGGCGAGGTTCACCTCCGTCAGCTCGTCCACCAACTCCCATAGACGCCGGTAGGCAGCCACCTTTGCTTCTACTACGGCTCGCTCACCTTGACGAACGTAGCGGGTACGGGTGCGGCCCCCGAGATTGACCGTCAGCTGCAAACCGCCATGACGCGGTCCACCGCTGGCGCAGGTGCAGGAGGCACGACCACACTTGCGTTCGCGCTCGTAGACCTTGCCACGCATCAGGTCGGGGAGGTGGTGCAACTCATCGAGCAGGCGCTCGCGTTTGTGCTCGAGGCGAGCGATCTGGGCGTCATTCATGGGCAAGCCTACTAGCTGGTCCAAGACGACATGTCAATCCCTTGAACGCTCACCCGTTGGGTTTCCCCAATCCCTTCTCGATCCTATCACTTCTCGGCTTAGCGCCGGATCAGGGGGTCAGGCGCAACAACGGACCACTCTTGGTCCGCCGTTCGTAGGCAATTTGCCACTATTGGCCAATCTTGTTAGCGTACTCGGCCGGATGACCCGGCAGCAGATCTTCGCAGCCTTCTACTTCGCGGTGTTCTTTTTCTTACTCTATCAGTTTTACTGCATTTTTCGGATCTTTCTCGTGCCGCTGACTTGGGCGGCGCTGCTGGCGTTCATCTTCTATCCGCTCCATGTTCCGCTGACGCAGGTCCTGCACGGGCGCAACAGCCTGGCCTCATTTTGCTTCACCACGGTTGTGATTCTTGTCGTGATGGTGCCCACGATCCTCGTCATCATCGTCCTCGCCAACGAGTCGGTGACCTTGTACCAGAGCGGCGGTGAATTGCTCGCCAGTGGCCGCCTGCAGGAGTTCTTCGAGAAGTTGAAAGCTTCGGCCCCCGCGCGGACCTCGAAGATCGTCATCCCGCTACTGCAATCGTGGAATGTCGATCTGGCGGGCATGGCGATGAGTGCGGGCAACGCGCTCAGCAGCTTTCTGATGTCGCAAGCCGCGGGCATCGCCAAGAATCTCGCGACCTTCGTTGTCGACTTCTTTCTGACGACCTTTGCGTTGTTCTTCTTCTTCCGTGACGGGGCTCGCATGATCAACGCGATCCGCGGCATCCTTCCGATGGAACCGGCGCACAAGGATATGGTGCTGGCGCGTCTCTACGACACCTTGTCGGCGGTGGTGCAGGGCACGCTGGCCGTGGCCGCCTTGCAGGGGGTCCTGCTCGGCGTTGGCCTCTGGGCCCTTGGCGTGCCGTTTGCCATCCTTCTCGGGTGTGCTGCGGCGTTCTCCGCGCTGCTGCCGGTTGGGGCAACTGGCGTATGGGGTGCCGTCGCGGTCTATCTGCTGATCGCGGGATCCTTTTGGCGAGCCATTCTGCTTGCTGTCTGGGGAACGCTGGTCATCGGTACAGTCGATAACGTGATTCGTCCCTTGATCATCGGCGAACGTGCCGAGATCCCTACGATCCTGCTCTTTTTCGGGATTCTAGGAGGCTTGCAGGCCTACGGCCTCTTGGGTGTGTTTTTGGCGCCGGTCGTCATTGCGATGGTGGTGGCCTTCTTCCGGATTTACAAGGAGCGCTACAGCACTGCCGAGTGAACGCCGGCAATGCGCAACAGGGCAGTTGGAGCTCCGATCGCCGAAGAAGGAGAGGATTTGAGGCAGGCGACCCGCAGTGGCATGCGGGCCGCCTGCTGGGGTGGAGCTATTTCTTGCCGCGCGCCAACTCGTCGTCGATAATCGCTTTGAAGTTTTCAAACGGCTGGGCACCGCTGATCAATCGGCCATTGATGATGAAAGCCGGCGTGCCGTTCACGCCGACGCTGCTGCCCTCGGCTTGTTCAGCCTTCACCAGATCGAGCGTCTTCTTGTTGTCGAGACAATCGCCGAACTTCGCCAAATCGATGCCGTCGTCTTTGAGCGCCTCGACAGACTTTTCTTTGAGGTTCTGCGCCGTGAGGTCGCGCTGATTCTGGAAGTAGTAGTTATACAGCTTCCAGAACGCATCGGTCTTCTGTTGCCGCGCGCAGAGGCTCGCGACCGCAGCCGGTTCCGCCCAGGGGTGCATGGGGAGCGGGAAATTCTTATACGCGAAGCGCACCTTGTCGCCGTATTCTTTCAGAACCTGGCTTTCCAAAGTCTGATAGCCGCGAGAGCAGAACGGACATTGGAAATCGGAGTACTCGACGATGGTGACTTTCGCGTCCGCTGGGCCCTTTGTAGCCACATCCTTCAGCGAGATCTTCTTCATGACCGCGGCAAACGGATCGACGGTCAGATCTTCCAGCTCGCCGAAAAAGGCGTAGCGGCCGTCATCGGAGACGGTGAATTCGCTTGACCGACCGCCGACAATCAACGTTCCGCTTTTGGCGCCTTTGAACTTCGACGGCTTGAGGTCCTTGACCTCCACTTGCGCGCTCGGCGGGATGTTCGCCTTGCGGCGGTAGTATTCGATTAGCGACTTTGTTGTTGCATCATCCGAGGCGCTGGCAGCAGCGCCGAACCAGAGAGCCAACCCCAAGAACGTAAACGCTCCCATCCCAAAAAACCCGTATCGCTTCATAGGTGTCCTCTCTTTCGTAAGGGAATGGCAGATTTGTTAGCACGGTGCTCCGTGGGACTCAACTCTGCGCCGCCCGGTAAAAGACCCGCTCGCCGCGCTCCTCGCGGGCCACCTGGCCCAACGAGCGCATGTATTCCAGGTGCGCCAGAGTTTCGAAGGTGGCGGGGAACTGGACCATGATCGGGCTATCTGTATCGAAGCCGAAGGCCAGGCTCGCTACCTCGTAGGCCGTGCGTGCCTGGCGACGAACGGCATCCAACATTTCCTGTATGCGATACTCATGGTGCTGGATGATCTGGTTGGCGCGGTGGCGGTGATCGATGAAGGTGCCACCGTGCGCCGGCAGGACCATGTTGACGTCGAAGCGCTGTATCTTGCGCTGCGATTCGAGAAAATCACGCAACGGGTTGTCCGGACCGCCGGGGTAGATGCCGACGTGAGGAGTGATCTTCGGCAACAGGTGATCTCCCGCGATCATCAGCCGCTGCCGCCGCACGTAGAGGACGCAGTGCTCCGGCGTGTGTCCCGGTGTCGTAATGACCTCCACCTCGAGGTCTCCGACCGAAAAGACCTCCCCGTCCACCATGAAATGGTCGGGGACAGCCGGCGCGTACAACTCGGACCAAAACTCTCCGGGCGACGGAATCTGCACGAAGCGGTCGAGGGGGAAGCCGTTGCGGATGAAAAACATGGTGACGTCGTCGCTCCGCCCCCGGTGCATGAACACCTGCGAGATCTCGTACTCGAGTCGGCTCATGTACACGCTGGCGCCGAAGCGCTCTTGGTACGTCCGTGAACTGCCGAAATGATCCGGGTGATGGTGGGTGCAGATCACCTTCGTGATTTTGTCGGGTGCGCACCCGACCTCTTTGAGCGCCGCGTCGAAGGTGGCGATGCTCTCGGCGGTGTTGACCCCCGTGTCCACCAGCGCCCACTCGTCGCGGCTGTGGAGCAGGTAGACGTTGATGATGGTGGGCCGCATCGGTAGCGGCAAGTGGATGACGTAAATCCCGGGCCAGACCTCGCGGACCTTGGCTTCACTCATGCAGGCGGTCCTGCACCGCAAACGAGACCTTCAGCTTCACGCGCCAGTGCGACACGGTGCCGTTCGTGATGGTGGCGCTGATGTCGACGATCTGCGCCTGGCGCAGACTGTCGATGGTGACGGCAGCCCGCGATACGGCGATATTGACGGCGTCCTCGATGCTGTTGGCCGACGTTCCGGTCAACTCGATTGTTTTTTCGACCATGGCTTCCTCCGGCAGGGGCAAAGGTATGGGAGGGCGCCTGGCCAGTCAAGGCAGGCCGGAGAGACTCGAGATGTCGCCGTCGGCTCGGTCTGAAAACGATCCCGATCCCTGCTAGCCAAGGGCCAAGAACGACTGGCGGGCCAGTTCGAACAGTGGCGACGGGAACAGGCCGAGGAGAATAGTGCCGGTGATGGTGAGGAGCAGCGTGGCGACGAGATACGGGCGGCTGCTGAGAACCGGGATCTCCAATACGCCCTCCGTCATGTACATGCGCACCAGCACGCCGACGTAGTAGTACACCGAGATGACGCTGTTGAGGACGCCGATGACGGTGAGCCCGACGTACCCGGAGCGTATCGCGGCGCTGAAAATGTAGAACTTGCCGATGAAACCGACCAGAGGCGGAATGCCGGCCAGCGAGAGCATGAAGATCGTCATCGCCACGCCCAGAAATGGATGGCTGAATCCGACGCCGGCGTAGTCGTCGAGGTTCTCGTTCGGCGCCCCACGCCAGCCGAGCGCAATGACCACCGCGAAGGCCCCAAGGGTCATCAGCATGTACGCGATCAGGTAGAACAACACGGCGCTGCCGCCGAACTCGCCGCCAGCCACCATGCCGACCAGCAGGTAACCGGCGTGCGCGATGCTCGAGTACGCCAGCATGCGCTTGATGTTCCGCTGCAGGATCGCTGTCACGTTGCCGACCGTCATGGTGAGTGCCGCGAGGATCCACAGCACGCTGCTCCAATCGGCGGACAGCACCGTCAGCGTATGCATGAACACTCGAGCGAACGCAGCGAACGCTGCCGCTTTGACCGCCACGGCCATGAACGCGGTAACCGAGGTCGGCGCACCTTCGTAGACGTCCGGTGTCCACACGTGGAATGGCGCCGCCGCCACTTTGAAGCCGAAGCCCACGAGCAGGAGCGCCATGCCCGCGAGAACCAGCGTCTTCTCCTGTCCGCCGACCTTGGCAACCTGCGCGGCGATCGGACCCAGCGTCGTACTGCCGGTCGCGCCGTACAGCAGGGCGATGCCGAACAGGAGAAAGCCGGTCGCAAACGCTCCCAGCAGGAAGTACTTCAGCGCTGCTTCGTTGGAACGCTGCTGCTCTCTCCAGATCCCGGAGAGGACGTAGACGGCGAGCGACATGACCTCGAGCCCAAGGAAAATGATGATCAAGTCGGTGGCCGTCGCCATCAACACCATGCCCACGGTCGAAAACAGGATCAGAGAATAATAGTCGCCGGTGCGAATGTCGGTGAATTCCAGATAGCCCATCGACATCAGCAGGGTCAGCCCGGATGCGACGCAAAACAGCAGCGTGAAGAACAGACCGTAGCGATCGACTGCGATCCCATTCGAAAACGCACTCAATTTTGTATTCCACAGCGCCATAGCTGCGACCGCGGTTGCCAGCAGCCCCACCAAGCCAATCCAGCCGAGAGCCTCGCGGTCCGGTCCTTCCATCCATAGATCGGCAAACAACGTGACCAGCGCCGTGCCGGTGAGAATCAACAGCGGCAGAATGGCGATCCAGGATATGTCCGGCGGAGTAATCATGGCACAAGCTGTCAGCGATCAGCGGTCCGCTTTCAGCTCCCCCTTTGCTGGCTGAGGGCTGACCGCTGAGAGCTGAACGCTGGTCTCGGCAGCAGCCATTTTCTGATGCATGCGGCTCAGGTAGGCCTGCACCGACGGCTCCATGCGGCTCAGAAACGGGTTCGGGTACACGCCCATGACGAAGAGCATCACGAGGATGGGCAGAAAGACGAGTACCTCGCGCTTCGACAGATCCCGGAGATTGCTGTTGGCGGGATTCGTCAGGGGCCCGAACATCACCCGCTGGTACATCCAGAGCATGTACACGGCGCCGAGCAACACCCCACTGGTGGCAACGATCGCAGCCACACGGTGTGTTTGAAACGCGCCCAGCAGGATCAGCAACTCACCGACAAATCCGTTCAACCCCGGCAGCCCGACGGAGGAGAGCATCACGATCATGAAGACGGCGCCATACAACGGCATCTGTTGCCACAGTCCACCGAATTCACGAATCAATCGCGTGTGCCGGCGCTCGTAGAGCACGCCGACAGCCAAGAACAATGCTCCCGTGGACAAACCGTGGTTGAGCATCTGGTAGATGCTGCCCTCGACCCCCTGCGTGTTCAGGGCCGTCATCCCGAGCATGACGAAGCCGAGATGACTCACGGACGAGTATGCCACCAGCCGCTTGAGATCAGGCTGCACCATCGACACCAGCGCGCCGTAGACGATGCCAATGACGGCGAGGACGGCGATGATGGGCAGGGCCTCACGCGCTGCCAGCGGGAAAAGTGGGATGGCGAAGCGCAGAAATCCATAGGTACCCATCTTCAGCAGAACGCCGGCGAGGATGACCGAGCCGCCGGTGGGCGCTTCCGTATGGGCGTCCGGCAGCCAGGTGTGCAGCGGGAACATCGGTACCTTGATGGCGAAAGCCAGCGCGAACGCGGCGAACAGCCAGCGCTGCGTCGCCAGCGGCGCCGAAAAGTCGTAGAGCCGCATGAGGTCGAAGGTGAACTGCCCCGTCTGCTGATTGTGGAGGATCACGAGGTAGAGAATCGCAACCAGCATCAGCAAGCTACCGGTCATCGTGTAGAGAATGAGCTTGAGGGCCGCGTAGATGCGGCGCTCGCCACCCCACACGCCGATGAGGAAGTACATCGGTATCAGCATCACTTCCCAGAAGACGTAAAACAGGAACAGGTCGACGGCTACGAAGGCGCCCACCATGCCGGTCTCCATCAGCAGCAAGAAGACCATGTATTCCTTAACGCGCTTGTGGATGTCGCCCCAGCCGGCCAGGATCACCAGCGGGGTCAGAAACGTCGTCAGCAACAGCAGAAACAGGCTGATGCCGTCGACGGCCACCTTGTACGAAATGCCGAACTGCGGGATCCAGGCCGCCTCTTCGGTAAACTGAAATCCGGCCTCGGCCGGGTTGAATCGTGCCAGCAAACACAACGAAAGCGCGAAGGGGAGCAGCGAGAAGACAAACGCCCCGCGTCGTAACGAACGGTGCTGCTCCTTCGGCATCAAGGCCAGCATCAGAACGCCGGCGAGCGGCGTGAACACGATGAGCGAGAGTAGGGGCATATGGCTTATTGCACCAATTCCCTAGGGCGAGAGGGGAGAGAAGAAAAGCTGATCGCTGACAGCTGACTGCTGATCGCTTCCATTATCATCTCCACGCGTAGTATCCGAGGATGGCTACCGCACCCAGCAGCATCGAAATGGCGTACTGCTGGACGTTTCCAGTTTGCCAGCGGCGCCACAGCCCGCTGTTTGCCGCAACCGCCTCGGCTGTGCCGTTTACCAAGCCGTCGATCACGCCGACATCGAACACGCGCCACATCCAAGTTGACACCGCTACCGTCGGGCGGATGAAAAGCAGGTCGTATAACTCGTCGACGTAATACTTGTTGTAGATCAGGTTGTAGAGGCCGGCGACCTTGTACGCGAGCAACCAGGGCAGGCCCGGCTGGACCAGGTAGAACAGGTACGCGACGCCGAGCCCGGCGAACGCGACCAGGATCGAAGCTCCCATCAACAGATGCTCGGTCGTTAGATTGAGTTGACCGGCCTCGTGCCCGAAAACGGGCTCCAGGAAGGCCGGCAGACCGATGTAGCCACCCACCACGGAGAGAACCGCCAGCACTATCAGTGGCACCGTCATCGTCGCCGGCGACTCGTGCAGGTGGTGCCGTGCGTGCTCATCAGCCCGGCACTCTCCGAAGAAGGTGAGAAACAGGAGCCGATACATGTAAAAGGACGTCAGGCCGGCGGCCACAAACCCCATGGCCCACAGCCAGGGACTGCCGTGCGGGCTGCCGAACGCCTGCGCCAGGATCTCATCTTTGCTGAAGAAGCCGGCGAATCCCGGGATGCCGGTGATCGCTACAGTGGCGGCAAGGAAGGTCCAGAAGGTGATCGGCATATGGGTCCGCAGGCCGCCCATTTTCTGCATGTCCTGCTCGCCGCTCATGCCGTGGATCACGCTCCCGGCGCCGAGGAAGAGCAGGCCTTTGAAGAAGGCGTGCGTCATCAGATGGAAGATGCCTGCCCCGAAGGCCCCGACACCGACCCCGAGAAACATGTACCCGAGTTGGCTGACGGTCGAGTAGGCGAGGACCTTCTTGATGTCGTTCTGCATGAGTCCGATGGTCGCGGCGAACAGCGCCGTCAGGGCACCGATCGTGGCCACCACCGCGAGCGTCGTCGGCGCCAGCAGAAAGAGGACGTGCAGGCGCGCGATCATGTACACGCCTGCGGTCACCATGGTGGCGGCATGGATCAGTGCGCTCACCGGCGTCGGGCCGGCCATGGCGTCCGGCAACCACACGTACAGCGGCAACTGCGCCGACTTGCCGGTGGCGCCTACGAATAACAGCAAGGTGATGGCCGTCAGCGTGCTCGGCGGAATGGCCTTGGCATGGGCCGCAATCTCCGAGAAGCTCAACGAGTGGGCGCCGCTACCGAGATTCCAGAACAATAGGAACAGGCCCAAGAGGAATCCGGCGTCGCCGATGCGGTTGACGATGAACGCCTTTTTCCCCGCGCTGGCATTGGCTTCGACGCTGAACCAGAATCCGATCAGCAGATAGGAGCACAACCCGACCCCTTCCCAGCCGACGAACAGGAGGGGCAGGTTGTCGGCCAGCACCAGGGTCAGCATCGCCAGCGTGAAGAGGTTGAGATAGGTGAAGTACCGTCCGTAGCTCGGATCATGGTCCATGTAGCCGACGGAGTACACGTGGATGAGAAATCCCACGCCGCTGACGATCAACACCATGACCGCGGAGAGTGCATCGATGCGGAAGGCGACGTCGACCTGTAGCGTCCCGGCGGTGATCCACGGATAGACCCGCTGCACCAGCGCGCTTCCAGGCGGCAGACTCAGCAGGCGGACGAAG
This sequence comes from Candidatus Binatia bacterium, assembly GCA_036382395.1. Lineage (NCBI taxonomy): Bacteria > Candidatus Binatota > Binatia (SeqCode) > Binatia bacterium. Next base: position 10,547 of record DASVHW010000154.1, read on the forward strand.
GCATAACATCCGGTGAGGAACGCCGCGGCAACCACGCCCGGCGCGACCAAACTGATGGCTCTCTTCCCGGCCCGGGGACCGATGAAGGCGTTGAACAAGACCCCGAGGGCCGGAAAAACCGGGATCAGCCAGAGGAAATTGACCTGTATTGTTGCGGCCTCGTGCATGTCCTACCAGCGCAGCAGATTCAACTCGTCGACGTTGACGGTTTCCCGATTGCGGAAGACCGAGATGATGATGGCCAATCCGACGGCGGCCTCCGCCGCGGCAACGGTCATGATGAAGAAGACGATGACCTGGCCGTCCATCGAGTGCAACTGACGCGAAAGGCTCACGAATACCAGGTTAACGGCGTTCAGCATCAACTCGATCGAGAGGAAGATTACGATCACATTGCGGCGTATGAGCACACCGACCGTGCCGATGGTGAACAAGATGGCGCCGAGAATGAGATACCAACTGATCGGAACCGCATTCATACCAGCCTCCGCTTTGCCAGCACCACAGCGCCGATGATGGCCACCAGCAGCAGCACCGAGGTTATCTCGAATGCCAGCAGGAAGTGCGTAAAGAGACGCTCCGCTAGAACCTGGACGCTGCCGAAGCCTGCCGAAACCGCACCGCCCATTCCCGAGGTGGAGGACCCGGGCGCGGGCACCTGCGGTGGCGTGACGAGGAACCGCACGAGGGCCAGCAGAAACAGCGAACCCAGCGACACCGCCGCACACTGGGTGGCGAGTCGTGCCATGACGCGCGGCTCCTCTTGCAGATTGAGCAACATGATGACGAACAAGAAGAGCACGACGATGGCGCCGGCGTAGACGGTGACCTGCAGGACCGCCACAAGCTGGGCGTCGAGGAGCAGGAACATCACCGCCATCAGGAACAAGGTGACGACCAGCGACAAGGCGCTGCGGACAGGGCTCGGCTGCAGTACGACGCTGAGGGCGGCCGCAATCAGTAAGCCAGCGAGCACGAGGAAAAGGATCGGGTTCATGTCCAGCCCTGCAGGATCAGCACGACCAGCGCCGTAGCCACCACGTTGAGGAGGGATACCGGTAGCAATCCCTTCCATCCCAGCCCCATGAGCTGATCATACCGCAGGCGGGGCAGCGTCCACCGGATCAGGACCTGCAGCCAGCAAAAGAGGAGGACCTTCACCATGAAAGCCACGAGTTGCAGCAACACGACTGCGATGTGGGGCAGCAATACGGCGGCGCCCCCGGGGAAGTGAAAGCCGTCAGGCAGGAGGTAGGGGACCTGCCATCCGCCGAAGAACATGGTGGTCACCAAACCGGCGACCACCGCGACTTCTGCGAAGTCGGTCATGAAGAACATGAGGTACTTGATACCCGAATACTCGGTGAAGAATCCGCTGACGAGTTCCGATTCGCTCTCTGGGAGATCGAAAGGAGCCCGTTTGCTTTCGGCGATACCAGCAATCAGGAAAAGCAGGAAGGCGAGCGGTTGAAAGAGTATGCCCCAAGCGGGCAGCCAGCCGCCGATCAGGTGCCCTTGCGCTCGTACCATCTCCTGGAGATCGATGGTGCCGTACGTCATCACCATGGCCACGACCGACAGCCCCATTCCCAGTTCGTACGAAATCATCTGCGCCGAACCGCGGATGCCGCCGAGCAGGGAGAAGCGGTTGTTCGAGGCCCAACCGCCGAGCACCACCCCGTATACGCTGAGCGACAGCATCGCCAGGATGTACAAAATGCCAACGTTCAGCGGCACCGCCTGCAGGTTGATGGCTCGACCACCCACCTGCAGCACGTCCCCAAACGGGATGGCGGCGAACGCCACTATCACGGGAAAGAGGTTGACGCAGGGCGCCAGGGTGTGCAGGAAGCGATCCACGCCGGCGGGAATGAAGTCTTCTTTGGTGGCAAACTTCAGCGGGTCCGCCATCATGGTGTTCACCAAGCCCGCGGCCGCAATGCCGAAGATGCTGGCGCGGTTGGCTCCGATACGGTCCTGGATCAGCGCGCTGCCCTTGCGCTCGATCCACCCGAGCACGCCGGCGAGACCCAACACCATCCCGAGGATCACCAGGGCTTTGATTGCTGCGATGCCGATTTCAATCCACATGGTACACGACGCCGGCCGATGAACTGGTGGAAACTGCGATCAATGCGAGAACCGAAGGCGGGAATGCGCCGCCGGTGCTGGTGCGTTCGCACCCGGATGTGCACTCAATCCCATTCCAGCGCCCCCTTTCGCCAGACGTACAGCAAAGCAATTGCCAGCACGCCGACAAACACCATCATCTCCCCAAAGCCGAACCAACCCAGTCGGCGAAACAGCACTGCCCAGGGATAGAGAAAAACCACCTCCACGTCGAAGACGATGAAGAGAATGGCCGTCATGTAGAATTTCACTGAAAAGCGTTCCCGCGCGCCGCCGCTGGGTGGGTTGCCGCACTCGAAGGCCTCGCCCTTCACCGGGGTAGAGCGTCTTGGTCCGAGCAACCGGCCGAGGCTGACCATGGTCGCTACCAACACACCCGCAAAGCAGAAGGTTACGAGTACCGGAAGATACTGCTCAGCCATGGGCAAATTGTCGTCCGTCCGCCCGCGGCGGGCGGTTCGTCATCGGCAGAGCCACTTATGTGATGGCGGCGGGCAAGTCAAATGGGCGGCGCAGCTTCAGCGCCTCTGGGTGTGGGAGTGAGGGAACGTGGGAGGGCGGCGTCAGGTGAAACCATCGCTCCAAAACAGCCGTTCTTCAATCTCTCAATTCCTGGTGCGCCGCAGCGGCGCACGTAGTCCCGCGTGAAAGAACCCAGCGAGCGTGGTGCGCTTGCGAACGAGCAGCGCTACGCCCAGAGCGATATAGATGAGCGCGAAGCCGTAGCGGACGCTGGGACTCGGGAGGAACAGTTGCGAGACAAACAGCACCAGCAACACGGCGGCCTCGAAGATGGAAAGGCGGAGGTTGCAGATCACGGCGATTCCGAAGAGTGACTGCGCCGCCGTCAGCAGCATCTCCTCGACCTGGCGGGCATCCAGATGAAGCGCCCCGGGACCGCCGAGCCCGAGGCTGTACACGAAGGGCAGGGTGCCCACCAGTAGAGTCCACTGGTTCACCTTGGCCGAAAGCATCGCGCCCATTCCGGCTTGGGCGTCGCCCTTCAGCGTGAGCAGGCACGCGATGACGATCTCGGGCGCCTCGGATGCCAGCGGTGCCAGCCATTGCACGAGCAGAAACTCGTCGATGCCTCTCCGCCGCCCCAACCCCACCAGCGCCTCCGCAAACGGCGCGGCCGACGCCAGAATGACCGCAGCGGAGAAGAGAAAAATGATGCCGACAGCGGTGCGCCGCACGCGTGGCCGAAAAGCCGCCAGCGCCAGAGCGGGGCCGACGATGTCCGGCTCTCCCGCGTCGGCGGGAGCGATGCGCCACATGTAGGCGATGAAGATGCCGACGAACACCACCGTGTCGAGCAGCGAGATGGTTCCCTTTAGCGGAATGACGAACGAGTACGCCGTCGCCAGGCTCAAGAACACCAACTCGACGGCGCGGGTGGGTGGCAAGGTGAGTTCGGAACGGCGGCTGCGCGCCCAATAGAGCACGACAATCAGCGGCCAGGCGATGCCGATCAGCAAGCGGTTCGCACCGGTCATATTGGCCGCCGCGTACGCGGTGTACTCCGGATGCGCCGCGGCCTTCCAGGCGAAGTAGAGATCGACAGCATACTCTGGCAGCACCGCCACCAAAGCGAGAAAGGCGAGGGCCAAGCCCTGCGAGATGTCCATCTCGGCAACCTCGCCAGCCCAGGTCAGCAGGAACGCCCCACCGACGATGGCAACGCCGAACAAGACGGCGTCGATGCCCGGCTGCTCCGGGGGAACGCCGCTCAAGCGGAGAACGATTGCGGGGACGGTCACCGCGACAGCCAGAAAGATGAGAAACCAGTGACGGGTCATGGTCGGCACTGTTGCCTGTCAGATGCCGTGCTCCTGACCCCTACTGCGGTGTCGGGGCGCAGCATGTTGCGCCCCTATTTCACCTGCGCGCCGTTGGCGACCGGCTTCTCGGGCGTCACGATCGCGAGGCGGCCCTGGTCATCGGAGGCCGCCAACAGCATTCCCTGACTCTCCACGCCGCGCAGACTTGCCGGCTGCAGGTTGGCCACGACCACTACCTGCTTGCCGATCAGGTCTTGGTCTGTGTAGTGCGCGCGGATGCCGGCCACGAGTTGCCGCTGCTCGCTGCCCAGGTCGATGGTCAAAACGAGCAGACGGTCGGCGTTCGGATGCGGCGCCGCCGCCGTGACGGTGGCAACGCGCAACTCGATGTTGCGGAAATCGTCGATCGAAATCGTCATGGCGCGCCGCTTATCACGAATCGCAGCGACTTTGAAATTCGCCACTCACGACGCAGCACTCAGGACTTTCTCTGGCACTGGTTGCACAAACCGTACAGTTCCATCTTGTGGCCGGTGAAGCGGAAGCCCAGGCGCGCAGCCACTTCCGCTTGCAGCGCCTCGATACGGTCTTCCTCGAATTCGACGATCTTCCCGCAGGCTTCACAGATCAGGTGGTCGTGGTGGTGTCCCTCGGCTTGGCTTTCATAGCGCGCTTCGCCGTCGCGGAAGTGGCGCTCCACGGCGAGGCTGCACTCGATGAGCAGCTTCATGGTGCGGTACAGGGTGGCGTAGCCGATGCGCGGGTTCACCCGCTTGACCTCGTTGTACAGCTCCTCGACGCTGATGTGGCGGTTGGCGGCGAAGAAGACGCGCGCGATGTCATCGCGCTGGGACGTCGACTTCAAACCCTGGCGGCGCAGGTGTGCTTTGAAAATCGCGAAGCGGTCTGCGGTAGCTTTCTGAGGTGGACGAGTCACCCACTCCTCGCGCTGGGGCTGCCGAGATGTGGCGACTATGGCGCCGCCTGCGAGGGGGCGGTCTGTGAGCCGGCAGGCGGTGCAGGCGCGGCACGCTCGAGGAGGTGCCGTGCCGCCGGGGAGAGATACACGTCTTCGAGGGGCCGCCTTGCCAGTTCCTCCACCAGGACGTCGATCTGTGCGCTCGGCGCCAGGCCCCGGTCGAGCAGAATCACATGGGTTTCGCGCACGCGACAGCTGCCGCTGCGCACGTGGTATCCGACCTCGCGCAACAGCTTCTCCTCCCGCACCTCGAAGCCGAGGCGGGTTGCGGTCGTCTTCAGCTCCTCCAAAAGCGCCAGCTGCTCACCGGCGATACGTGCTTGCTTCTCCGTCTGCCGCGCCACAAGCTTTTCTCCTATGACAATCCTCTACTGGAGCGCAACGCGGTTGTAAACCCCGCGGGCGTGTGTTCGTCGGGCGGCCGCGCTCCGACTCCTACCGATTCAAAAAGACCGGACAGCTGGTGTTGCGCAGCACGTACTCGGTGGTGCTGCCCAGGACCATCTCGATGATGCGGCTGTGGCCGTAGGCGCCGATGAACATCAAATCGAAGCCGTGCTCCTTGATGTACGCAACGATCTGCTCCGG
>DASVHW010000155.1 GCA_036382395.1 Candidatus Binatia bacterium
TCGCACCCGAGCCGCAGCGCCTCCAGCGGGATCGAGCCGCCCCCCGCAAACGGATCCACGACCAGCGGCGGCTCTTCGCCATGCGCCGCCTTCACCAGCGCCCGGCTCACCTCGAGATAGGTACATTGCGCCGCGTTATCCCAGTTCGCGAAGTCCGCGATAAACTTGAGCAGCGCCTTGCGCAGGTCCTCGTCCGTGGTGCCCGGATTGCAGCCGGCCACCTGCGGCAGGAGTTCCCGCGCCTTTGCCTTGAACTCCGCCGGGCAGAGCGGATCGCACGGGTCCGGCCACAGCAGCGTGAGCAGCACCGCCCGGCTCGACGCCAGCGGCCGCCGCGCCCACCACAAGTGCAGCGTGCTCGGATGCCCGTGCCGGATCGACTTCTCCCGCGCCGCGCGCCGCGACACCTCGGCGATCGGGAAGTCCACCTCGGCGAGGCGCTTGCAGTCCTTGGGGATCATTGCCGGACCTTGCCCTTCTTCTTGCGAGACGGGCCGCCATCGCGGCCGGAATCGGGCGAGAGCGGTCCGGAAACGGGCGGTCGCCCGGAGGCATGGGCGGTTGCCATCGCCAGTCCCGCCTCCGTTGTTTTGTACCTCTGCATCCGGCTTCGCGGCTTTTCAGGGATGGTCCGTTCCAGAATGTCCATGGCCATCAAGGGCGCAAGATAGTTCGCCTGGAAGGTCTTCCAGTGCTTGAGCCCCAGTTCGGTCATGATGGCCTTCGCCGGTTGAGGTTCGCGGCAGAACGCCGCCACTTGTGCGGTGACTTCTGCGGTCACTTGTGCGGCGACATGCGGGGTCATTTCACGTCATCCCCGCCGCGTTCCTTCAGCGCCTTTTCCCCGGCCGGGGTCAGCCGGTACTTCTGCAATCGGCTGTTCGGCTTGTCGGGTATGGTGCGTTCGACGAGGCCTTGCTCAAGGAAACGTCGGACAGACCGCTTGAACGCTCCCGTCACGGCCTTGCACCCGCACCGTCTCGCCCAATCAGAGATCGCCAGGGGGCTGTCGGCTAGATGACGCAGGAGCGACTCGGCCCCTGACTCGGCCCCTGACTCGGCCCTTGACCTTCCCGCCGCGCCGCCGGCAACCAACGGCGCCCTGAAGGTGACGACCAGGAACCCCTGCTTTTCCTCGAAGACCGGAGGCGGTGCGCCGTGCTTCTCGCACATCTCGATCACGCGGTTGGTGCCGCGACCCCAGACCTCCACCGCTCCGGTGCGATGGAACGCTTCGGCGATCGACGGGTTGGTCGGCTTCGACAGATGCGGACCGGAGAGCTGTTCCACGGTCATGCCGCCGGGGAGACGGCCATAGCTCTGGATCTCGATGCGGTCGTCGAAGATCGCGATCGCGACGTACCCGGAGTGATGGGAGTAGTCGCGGTGCATGACGGCGTTGAGGAGGATCTCTCGCAGCGCTGCGGGCGGAACCGGGAAGCGATCTTCACGGAAAACCGTTCCCTTGGGGAATCGCGCCCCCAGCGGCATGGTGCGCTCGAGGAACGCCATGCCTTCGCGCACCATGGAAAAGGCGTTCATGTGCTCCTGCCGGTTGTCCACGATCTCGCCGGTGACCGTCGTGCCGCGGAAGCGCCCCAGCTTGAGAAGGCACTGGGGATAGTCGGGCATGAATCGCGTGCCGTAGAGCACCTGGGCGGCCCGCGTGAGGACGCTCGATACCCGCAGTCCCAGCCGGTCGAGAATCTCCCCGATGTCGCGGCGGGTGTCCGGCGAGATCCGGCTTTGCTGAATGGCCAGCTCGCGCGTCCGCAGGATTTCCTTGCGATCCAGGTCCTTCAGCGCCAGTCCCTCGGCTGAAAGGTTCTCCCAGCGGCGTTTGGCATGGCCGCGCTCGACGAGCAGACGCTCGTACTTGGCCTGCGGCATCCGACGCGTCGTGCTCCCTACGCGCTCGTACGGGCGGCCTTCGTAGGTGAAGGGTCGCATGTCCACGCCACCCTCGACCGCCGCAAGGACGAGCTCGCGGCCTGCCTTGACCTTGATGCGATGGATGGAGACGTGGGCGGGCGGCTCGAAGCGATCGGCGGCTTGAGCGATGTCGCGGAGCGTCTGGTCAGAGACGGCCTGCCCCTCGATGGTACCTTCCGGCCGGACGCCGAAGAGCACCATGCCGCCGGAGCCGTTCAGGAAGGCGCAGAGCGTCTGCATGCCTTCCTTCAACTCTCCCGTCGAGCGCTTGAACTCCAGAGCCGGACCTTCGCTTTCTTTCACGAGGGCGGCGAGCTGTTTCGCGTTCGCGGGAATCCCCACGGTCGTCACGGACGTTCTCCTCCATACGGCGGCGAGTCCTCACGCACCTGCATGGGCTTCGTCATCGCGTTCACGGCCAAGTAGTAGTGGGCCACCTTCGTCACCTCGTTCCAGTCGAGGCGCGCCGGGTCGCGGATCGGCTGCTGGAGTCGCGGAGCATTGTCGCAGTCGGTGACGACGTAGAGCCAGAAACAGTCGGGACGGTCTTCTGCCACGCGGCGCTCATTGGGCGTGAGCAGGATCGTGCCGGTCGCTGCACCAAGGCCCTTCACCTCGATGAGGCGCAGCTCTCCGGAAGCAAGGTCGAGGCTCGTGACGTCGTAACCCAGGTTTTTCTCCGAGACATCGTAGACCTGCCGCCCCTGCGCCTGCTCGTGCTCCATGACCACGCGCATGGCGATGGCTTCGGTCTCGAAGTTCGGCCTGAGACGTCGCACCTCGGGCGCCTCGCGCTCCGGATGGGGCAGGACCAGCACGCTGGCGATACGTTCGACGGCTTGCAGCGTGAGCGCCCGCTGGCGCTCCAGCTCGCGCCGCCGCCGCTCGCGCCGCACCATCAATTCGGCATGTCGTGCTTCCGCTTGTGCCAACCGGCCCTCTGCACCGGTCACCTTCTGGTCGACCTCCGCCGCAGCTTTGCCGATCTCTTCGTCGACCTTCTGCAGCAGCTCCGTCAACGACAGCTTGATGTGCGCGCCGATGCGCTCGATCTCGGCCAGTCGCTCGGCGCGGACTTCTCCGATGAAGGGTGTGAGCGCGTTTGTGTTCAGCCACTCGGTTGCCTCGGGAAGCGAGATGACCGACGGCAGAGCGGCGGGCGCTGGAGTTGCGGTGAGGTTGCCGAGCATGCTGAGTTCGACCAGCTTGGCGTTGCCCTCACCCTCGCTGCGAGAATTCTCTTGAAGGAAGCCTTCGCTTGGAGACGCCGTGCCCTCACGGCGTTCAATCCCGCTGCGAGCGCGGGCTGAGGGCAGCCCGTCTCCAACTGCGGAGTGAGGAGATCCAATCTCCACAGCGAACAACCGTTCGTGAATCACTTGGCCGAGGCCGTCGACGACTCGTGCGCGGTAAAAGTCGATTCGCGCCGACGTCTCGTGGTCGAGCGAGTAGAAGCACGCGCCCTTGGCGAACACCTCCTGGGCGAGTGCGCTGGTGTGCCGGTGCAGCGCTTCGAAGTGCGGATGCCCCGGCGTGACCCACTCCAGATTGTTCTTCTCCGCCGTCTCGCGATCGGTCGACAGCCGCGGATACTTCGCGACCAGCGCTGGAAGCTTCCAGTCGGGTTCGCTCTCCTGGCGCCGCAACACCGGCGGCGTCCTGCCGGGCTCGAACGCGTGCGGCAGCGACGCAACCGGCTTCAGCTCGAACGGGACATACCCCGCCGCGTCGCGGATGAAGCGCGCGATCGTCTCGGGCACGACGCGCCGCTCCTGGGCGCGGGCGCGGCGCTCGATGAGCATGTCGAGGTTGAGCCGCTTGCTGGCCAAACCTTCGAGCGCATTCTGGCAGATGGCCCGGAACCGGCCTTCGTCGACATCGCGCAGGAGCCGATCTTCAAGGTCCGCATCGCCGAGCTTGCCGGCATAGTAGTCGCGTAGGACGCGCTCGATGTGGGCGGCAGGCAGGATCTCACCGACGACGTTGAAGACGGCGTCGTCATCGAGGGCGTTGCGGATCTCCTGCAGCTTCTCGAGCAAGCGCTGGAGCACGCGGCCTTCGATGGTATTCGTGGCAACGAAGTTGAAGATGAGACAGTCGAAGAGCTGGCCGTAGCGATGGATGCGGCCCATGCGCTGTTCGAGCCGATTCGGGTTCCACGGAATGTCGTAGTTGAACAAAATGTGGCAGCACTGCAGGTTGATGCCTTCACCTGCCGCTTCGGTGGCAACGAGCATCTGAATGTTACCTTCTCTGAACTGCTGCTCGACGTACAGCCGCGTGTTCGGTTCTTCCCGCGAGCCGATCTTCATGCTGCCGTGGATGCATCCGACGCGGAAGCCCCACTCTTTGAGAAGTCCCATCAGATAGTCCAGCGTGTCCTTAAACTCGGTGAACAGGAGCAGACGCTGCTCGGGATGGTCGAAGAATCCCTCTTGGTGCAGGAGCTCCTTGAGCCGCGACAGCTTGGCCTCGGCGCCCGAGTCCTCGACGCGCTTAGCATCTACGGCCAGCACCTTCAGCTCCGCGATCTCCTCGCGAACCTGCTCGGCACTGCCGGCAAGCGTGATCGCTTCGAGCATCTGCTCCAGGCGCTCCCGTTCGCTCTCCTCCATCTCTTCCAGTTCTTCAGGATCGGGAAGGTCCGGTGGTGCGATTCGCGCGAGTTCCTGGGCCTGCTTCAGTGCCGCGTCGAGGCGGCGGGCGCGATTGTCGAGCGAGCACCGCATGGCGTGCGTGCTGGACGCCAGCCGGCGCTGGTACAGCGACATGAGGAAGCCGACGGCGCGAGCGCGCGGATCGTCGCCCTGTGCGGCGGCCTTGGCGCTCTGCTGCTTCACGAAGTGGGTCACGCTCCGGTAGAGATCGAACTCGTTCCCGTCGATCTGGAAGTCGACCGTGTGCGGAATCCGCTTGGTGAAGATCTTCCGCGCCACCCACGAGCCGTCGCTCTGGCGCTCGGGGAAATAGACCATCGCCTCCTTCGTGCGACGCAGGTAGAATGGCGCGCGGCGCTGGGTCATCGCCTGACGAATCGACTTCACGTCGGCGTAGGCGTCCTCGTCGAGCAGTTGGAGAAACAGGCTGAAGTTCGTCGGGTCACCCTTGTGCGGCGTGGCGGTGAGGAGCAGTAGGTGATCCGTGCTGTCCCGGAGCAGCTCCCCGAGCGCGTAGCGCGCGGTCTTCCGAGCTGGCGGCGTCCACGACATCCGGTGCGCCTCGTCGACGATGACCAAATCCCAGTGCACTTGTTTCAGGCCGGGAAGAATGTCAGTGCGCTTGGCCAGGTCAAGCGACGTGAGGACATGACGGTGCTCCAGCCACTGGTTGACGCCGAACTGGTCGCGAATGTCGCCGCCTTTCAGGACCAGAAATTTCTCGTCGAACTTCTCCTTCAGCTCGCGCTGCCATTGGAAGGTCAGATTGGCGGGGCAGACGATCATAATCCGATCAGCCAGCCCACGGAGCTTCAGCTCGCGGATGAGCAGTCCCGCCATGATGGTCTTGCCCGCACCGGCGTCGTCGGCGAGCAGGAAGCGTACGCGCGCGAGTTTGAGCAGGTAGTGGTAAACGGCTTCAAGCTGGTGGGGCAGGGGATCGACGCGCGACACCGAGAGGCCGAAATACGGGTCGAATTCGTATGCAATCCCCAGCGAGTAGGCCTGCAAGCCCAGCCAGAGCAGCCGGCCGTCGCCGTTGTACGTGCAGACGGATTCTTGAACAGCCAGGGCTTCGAGATCCCGGCGCGTCAGCGTTACGCTGCGGAATCGCTCCGAGCGGATACCGACAAGCCCGACCGTCCAGGTGTCCGGCCCATTCGGCCGCACTGTCTCCACGCGCATGGGCTCGTTGAAGAGTGCACCGGAAAGAACTTGTCCGGGACTGATAGCGTGTTCTTCGTTCATCCTCCGCCCCGCTCGCTCCTGCAATTAGCATAGGCTCGCGGTTGGGAGATAGAACCGAGAGTGAACCGACAGAAGGGTACGGGTGGGCGCCCGCCTACGGCTGACCCCGTCTCCCTCGCAGGCTACGACTCAGGACCGATGGTCAGCACGAGATCATTGCGGTGGATGACCTCTTCGGTGAGCTTGTATCCGAGGACGCCTTCGATGCCGGCGGAATGGACGCCTTTGATCTTGTCCAATTCGGCGGCGCTGTAGTTCACCAGGCCGCGCGCGAATTCGCTGCCTGACAGATCGACGCAGCGAACGCACTCGCCGGGGCCGAACTTGCCGTGGACCTCCTTCAAGCCTTTGGGCAAGAGACTGCGGCCCTTGTGGGTGATTGCTTCATAGGCACCCGGGTCCACCACCAGCGTGCCCGCCGGCTTCAATGTGTAGGCGATCCAGTGCTTGCGCCGGCCCAGTCGATCGCCGCGCGGAAGAATCAGTGTGCCCACCGCTTGGCGCGCATCGAACACCGCCGGCAGCACGCCGGAATGGAGACCGTCCGCGATGATGGTGGGAATGCCGGCGGCAGCGGCCTTCCTGGCGGCGGCAAACTTCGATGCCATTCCCCCCGTGCCGAGTGCGCCACGCCCATCCATGACGTAGGCGGACATGGCGCGGCCGGGATCCTCGACCACGTCGACCATCACGGCGTCGGAATGGGCGTGCGGGTTCTTGGTGTACAGTCCGGCGACGTCGCTGAGCAGCACGAGCAGGTCGGCTTCGACCAGGCCGGCGATCAGGGCCGACAGATTGTCATTGTCGCCGAAGTTTCTCAGCTCGTCGATGACCACGGTGTCGTTTTCGTTGGCCACGGGCACGACGTCGGCGGCAATGAGCGTCTCGATCGTGTGCCGCGCGTTGAGATACCGGCTGCGGTCCGCCAGGTCGTCGTGGGTGAGGAGAATCTGAGCTACCTGGGTCGAGTGCGAGGCGAAGTACTCTTCGTAGAGGGCCATCAAGTTGATCTGTCCGACCGCGGCGGCCGCCTGCCGCTGTGGGACGGTTTTCGGGCGTTCCTTGAACCCAAGGCGCGCCATGCCCGCGGCAACCGCGCCCGAGCTCACCACCACCAGCTCGATGCCGCGTTTGTGCAATCCGCACAGTTCTTCCGCCAGCGATCGGAGCCGCGGGCGATTGATGCCGTTCGGCCCCGATAAGATGCTGCTACCGATCTTGATTACCGCGCGGCGCAGGTGTTTACACAAGCGCGGCTTATGAACGAGTTGGTCGTTTGTCGCGGCAGATCCGCCCATCTCATTCCCTCACCCTGACCGTCTCCTGGAGCGCGAGGGGATCCTGAGGTGGCGGCTCGTCAGGCACCGCCGCTCGTAGCGCCCGCCAACGGCGACCGACCTCACGCATGAGCACGGCGACGCCTTCGCCCGTGGCGGCAGAGATTGCCCACAGCGTGATGCCGCGTTGCGCAAAACGCGCCTGGACAGCAGGGTAGCGTTCTCGCGCTTCGCTCAAATCCATCTTATTGGCGACCACCACCTGCGGTTTTGCCGCCAGCGTGGCATCGAAGGCTTCGAGTTCGCGATTGATCGCGTCGTAGTCGTCCACCGGATCCCGGCCGGTCAGGCCGCTGATATCGAGGAGATGAATCAGGAGACTGGTGCGCGACAGGTGGCGGAGAAAACGGTCCCCCAGTCCGCGTCCGCGGTGCGCCCCTTCGATCAGACCCGGAATGTCGGCAAGGACGAAACTTCCTTCGTCATCGAAGCGGACGACGCCCAGGTGGGGCACGAGTGTCGTGAAAGGGTAATCCGCAATCACGGGTCGGGCGGCGGAGACGGCACTGATCACGGTTGATTTGCCGACGTTCGGATACCCGACCAACCCGACGTCGGCCAGAAGGTGGAGTTCGAGCCGCAGGCGGCGTTCCTCGCCTGGAGTTCCGGGCTGGGCGTATCGCGGCGCCTGGTTCGTGGAGCTGGCGAAATGGGCGTTGCCTTTGCCGCCGCGCCCGCCGTGCGCGACGATGTAGCGCTCGTGCGGCTGGCGGAGATCGACGATCAGCTCGCCGGTATCGGCATCGGTGACGATGGTGCCCGGGGGGACGCGGACCAGACGGCCCTCACCGTGCTTTCCGTACTGTTGCTTTCCCCTGCCATGTTCGCCCCGGCCGCCTTTGACGAGGGGCTGAAATTTGAAATCCAGCAAGGTGGTGAGGCCGGGGTCGACCACAAAGACCACATCGCCGCCGTCGCCCCCATCGCCGCCGCTCGGTCCGCCGTGGGGCCTATATTTTTCGCGCAAAAAGCTGACACAACCACGCCCACCGTCGCCGGCATGCACATGGACCTCAGCTTCGTCAATGAATTTCATCTCCGCTGCCGGCGGAGGTTAGCGGCACCACCCGAAAAAGGAAAGCGGTCTTCACCTGTCTCGCCTGCGCTCGTAGCGGCGCAGCATGCTGCGCCCCTACATAAGGGACGAAAATCGACAGACACGGAGGGTGAGGCAGAAGAGGTTATGCCGGGAAGATGTGGACTTGGCGGCGGTCTTTGCCGACCCGCTCGTAGCGGACGACGCCGTCGATCTTGGCAAACAGCGTAAAATCGCGACCCATCCCGACGTTCTTGCCCGGATGCACGCGCGTGCCGACCTGGCGCACCAGAATGCTGCCTGCCTTTGCCATCTCGCCCGCGAACAGCTTGACGCCACGCCGCTGTCCCTGGCTGTCGCGTCCGTTACGGGTGCTTCCTTGTCCCTTTTTATGCGCCATGGCTTCCTGCCCCTGTTTCGATGCCGGTCACACGAACCGCGGTGAACTGCTGCCGGTGGCCCTGATGACGGCGGTAGTTCTTGCGACGTTTCTTCTTGAACACCAGGATTTTCTTGGCTTTCCCGTGCTGGACGACCTTTGCGGTGACCCGGGCTCCCGCCACGAGCGGGGCTCCGACTCGGATTGCCCCCTCATCCGCCGTCATCAACACTTCCTGGAACTCGATATCCGATCCGGGCTCTCCGGTGAGCTTTTCGACTCGGATGACATCTCCGGGGGCAACGCGGTATTGCTTCCCTCCGGTACGAATTACTGCATAGCTCATGGCTGGTCTCCAGATAAAGAAGCTACTTGAGTAGAAGAACCCTCTAATATTGTCAACTCCGGCTGGTGACGGTATGCAACACCCATGGCGGCACTTACCCTCGTTCTGTATGGCAGGCCCGAGTGTCACCTGTGCGATGAAATGAAGCAAGTGGTGTTGCCGGTCGCACGAGAACTGGGGTGCACGGTGGCGGAGATCGACATCACCGGAGATGCCGATCTCGAAGCGCAGTTCGGTACGGAGATTCCTGTGCTCTTTGTCAACGGCCGCAAGGCCTTCAAGTACCGTGTCGTCGAACACGAGCTCCGCAAGCGCCTGGTTGCAGAAGGCCGCAGAGGGATGACCTCGGCTCCGGGCGGAGCGAAAGGTTGAGAGGCGGTTCTGACGTATGCCGATCATTGCTGTAGACGCGATGGGGGGGGATTTTGCCCCCGAGGAAGTGGTGAAGGGTGTTGCAGAGGCCTCCCTGGAGACAGACATCCAGTGCACCCTGGTTGGGGACGAGGCGGAGATTCAAGCCATCCTCAACCGCGTCGCGTACAACCCGGCGCATATCGGTGTGCACCACACGCACGAGTTTGTCTCTATGGCGGATGACCCCAAGACGAGCCTGCGCCACAAGCGCCGCGCCTCGATCCTGGTTGCGGCCCGGCTGGTTGCGGAAGGGCAGGCGGACGCGGCGGTGACGGCTGGCAACACCGGGGCCGCCGTGCTCGCCTGTGCCCAGCAGTTCAAGACCATCCGTGGCGTCCGCAAGGCGGCGCTGGCCAGCGTGTATCCGCGGCAGACCGAATACCCCGGTCAGGATCAGCTCGCGCTGCTGCTCGATGTTGGGGCCACTATCCGCTGCGATGCCACGGAACTCGTGCAGTTTGCGTTGATGGGAAGCGCTTATGCGCGGCATATTTCGAAGGTGCCGAATCCTCGTGTGGCGTTGCTCAACATGGGGGTCGAGGAAACGAAGGGCGGGGACATTCTGGCCGACGCCTATCGTCGGCTCAAGGCGGTTCCAGGCATCAACTTCGTGGGCAACATCGAAGGCAACGATCTGGCGAAGGGAAAGGCCGATGTGATTGTGTGTGAGGGGCTCCTGGGAAATGTTGTGCTAAAATTGTTGGAAGGTTTAGCCGAAGTGGTAGTGGATTTGGCCGGGACGGCCCGCCGTGAGAATTGGCGGTGGAAGTTGGGGTTTTTCATGTTGGCAAGCGGTTTCGGGCGACTACGTGACCTGACTGACTACGCCGCTTACGGCGGCGCGCCCATCCTCGGCTTTGAACACCTGATGATCAAATCGCATGGCCGTTCGAATGCGCCCGCGATCAAGAACGCAATCAAAGTTGCGGCCAAGGCCGTGCGCGATGGGGTGACGCGGGAAATCACCGCCGGGATTGAACGACTGTGATGGTGCTGCGCCGTGCCAAACGCCGCATGCCTGAGGTGCTGCGGCCCATCATCTTCCGCTGGGACCTCGACAAGACATACCTGAAAACTGAGTTCGACTCCCTGCGCGAGCTGATGCGGGTGCCGTTCGAGAAGCCGCAAGACAAAGTCGCGGTCCCCGGTGTGGCCCCGCTCATTCGTGGCCTGCGCGAGGTGGCGACCCAGGCGGGCCGGGAGGTCCGGATCTATTTCATCTCGGCGAGCCCGCCGCAAATCGCCAAGGCTATCAAGCAGAAACTTGCCCTCGACGGCATCGAGTACGATGGCATTGTGTTCAAGAACCAGTTACAGCACCTGGTCCGCGGTCGATTCCGCAACTTGCGCGAGCAAGTCGGCTACAAGCTGACGGAGCTGCTGAAGAGCCGCGGCGCGACGTCGGCGGAATCGCACGAGGCGCTGTTTGGCGACGACTGGGAGTCAGATCCAATCATCTATTCGCTGTATGCCGATGTTCTCGCCGGTCGCATCGCTGGCGACGAACTCGGTGAAGTTCTCCTTGCCATCGGCGTTGATCCGAGCCTGATTGCCGAGGCTAAGCAACTTGCGGCTGCAGCCGAGCGCGGCGAAGTCGTGGAAAAGATATACATCAACCTCGAGCGCCGCACCCCGCCGACCAGCTTTCGCGCTTTTGGTCCTCGCCTGGTGCCCACCTTCAACTACTTCCAAACGGCCGCGTGCTTGTTCGAGGACGGCTATCTGACCTTGCCGGCGGTGGTGCAGGTTGCCGAGAGTTTGATCAACGACTCAGGCTACACGCCTGGGGCGTTGGCGAATTCCCTGGCCGACATCACGCGCCGCGGGCATCTGCAGCAAGCGAGTACGATCGCGGTGCGCGAGTACTTACGAGCCCGCGGGCTGATCCCGCGTACCGGTCGTCGCCGTGTGGGCATGGCCTTGTGGCAGCGACTGAGCCAGTGGGTCAAAGCCAAACCCGCTCCGGTGCAGCCACAGGGCGATGCCATTGATTACCACCAACTGGTTATGCAATGGCGTGCGGCGCGTTAGGGAGCAAGGAGATGACGGATTGCATCGCCGTGTTGGTCACCGTCGGATCGCCGGAAGAAGGGGAACGGATTGCGCGGGCGTTGGTCGAGGAGCGTGTTGCCGCCTGTGTCAATCTGGTGGGTCCGATCAAGTCCACATACCGCTGGCAAGGTAAGATCAGGCGCGACGAGGAACTGTTGCTGATCATCAAGACGCGCGCGGCGCTCTTCGCCGAGGTGGAGGCCCGGGTGAAGGCGTTGCATTCCTACGGAACGCCGGAGGTGATCGCCTTGCCGATCACGGCGGGCGCTCAAGCGTACCTCGAGTGGTTACGCGCCGAGACGCAATTACCCGGTAAGTGAAGCTCTACGGCCGCCGCAAGTGTGGCGGCGTAACGCCTTCGATGCGGAAGTCGTCGCTTGCTGGCCTGCCCGGAAGGCCGTTCTTCTTCGGCTCTTGACGTGAGAGATCGAGATTCTTGATGCGAATACGCAGGTTGTTGGCGCTGTCGGCGTCGGCCAGCGCCTGCTCCTCTGAAATTCGCCCCTGAGCATAAAGGTCATAAATTGCGTGGTCGAACGTCTGGCCGCCTTCGTGGGTGCTCTGCTCTATGGCTTCCTTGAGCGTGTCGATTTCACCTTTCTTGATGAGGTCTTTGATCCAGGGTGTGTCGATGAGGACTTCGAGCGCCGCCACACGCTTCCCATCGACCCCCGGCACGAGCCGTTGGGAGATGATACCCCGCAGATTGAGGGAGAGCTGAAGATAGATCTCGGGATGCCGTGGTTGGGGGAAGAAGTTCATGACCCGTTCGATTGCCTGGTTGGCGTTGTTCGAGTGTAGCGTCGCCAGGCAGAGGTGGCCGGTTTCTGCAAACGTGATCGCCGCCTCCATCGTTTCAGCGTCGCGCACCTCGCCAATGAGAATGACATCCGGCGCCTGGCGCAGGGTATTCTTCAATGCATCATTGAACGAAAGCGTATCGAAACCCACCTCACGCTGGTTCACGATGCACTTCTTGTGGCTATGCACAAACTCGATTGGATCCTCGACCGTCAGAATGTGTCCCGCGGTCATCTCGTTACGGTGGTCCAACATAGCGGCTTGCGTGGTGGACTTGCCCGAGCCGGTTGCGCCAGTCACCAGCACGAGCCCGCGGCGGCTGAGCGCAAGGGTTTTCAAGATCGGTGGCAACTGCAGCTCATCAAGCGTTGGGATGCGGATCCTGATCTGGCGCACCACCACCGCCACCGCACCCCGCTGGCGAAACACATTGATACGAAAGCGGCCCAGTCGCTCCGAAGCGATGGCCAGATTCATTTCCAGCTTCTCATCAAAGGCGGCACGCTGGCGCTCACTCATGAGCGACGTCGCGAGCGCCTCGACCTCGACCGGCGTCAGCACCTCGGTTCCGA
Organism: Candidatus Binatia bacterium; assembly: GCA_036382395.1. Classification (NCBI taxonomy): domain Bacteria; phylum Candidatus Binatota; class Binatia (SeqCode); species Binatia bacterium. Next base: position 12,775 of record DASVHW010000155.1, read on the forward strand.
CGGGTTCGGTGAACCCCTCGATGCGAAGCATGGGAGGACTCTCGATGGTCAGATAGAGATCGGAGGCGCCGCGCGTCACCATCTCGGAGAGCAGCAGCCGGATATCCACCGGTTACGCTCCGCGCCCCCCGACCGGCCGCGGAAATCGCTGCGCGCCAGCCTTGGCGTCGGTCGCCATTGCCCCGAACAAGTTCGGCGTTAGGGTCCTCGACTGCGCTTCTTCCTTGGTGACCAGGCCCCTGTTCACCAGATCGATCAGGGCCATGTCCAAGGTCTGCATTCCCACGGCTTGGCCGGTCTGCATGCTTGAAGGAATCTGATGGATCTTGTTCTCGCGGATCAGGTTGCGCACGGCGGGCGTCCCAATCAGAATCTCGAGGGCTGCGATCCGTCCCCCGGCTCGTTTGCGCAACAGGGTTTGTGTGATCACCGCTTGGATCGATTCCGCGAACATGGTGCGGATTTGCGATTGTTGGCCCGCTGGGAAGACGTCGATGATGCGATCGACCGTCTTCGGCGCACTGGAGGTGTGCACAGTTCCAAACACCAGGTGGCCGGTTTCGGCCGCAGTCAGTGCCAACGAGATCGTTTCCAAATCGCGCATTTCGCCCACCAGGATGACATCGGGATCTTCACGCAACGCGCCGCGGAGCGCTGCGTCAAACGACATGGTGTGCGGTCCAACCTCACGCTGGTTGACCAAGCATTTCTTCGAGGTGTGGACGAACTCGATCGGGTCCTCGATGGTCAGGATGTGTCCTTCGTAGCCCTCGTTGATATAGTCGATCATTGCCGCCAGAGTGGTCGACTTTCCAGAACCGGTAGGTCCGGTGACCAAGACCAATCCTTTCTCTTTGTCGGCAATGTCCTTTATCACCTGGGGCAGCCCGAGATCATCGAAGGTCATCACCTTCGTCGGGATCGTACGGAACACGGCGCCCTCGCCGCGACGGGTGCGAAAGGCGTTCACCCGAAACCGAGCGATGTTCCCCAACTCGAACGAAAAGTCCGCGTCGTTCGTTTCCTGAAACGTCCTGCGCACCGCATCACTCATGATGTCGAAGACCATGTGGTGCACCTCTTCGGGGCTGAGCGGCGGGTGCTCGATGCGTTTCATGTCGCCATGAATGCGGAGCATCGGCTGCTCTCCAGACGAAAGGTGAACGTCGGAGGCTCCCTCCCGGTGGGCAAAAGTCAGCAACTGTGTGATATCCATGGATGAACCCCTCTCGTGGATAGTGGAATGAGCAAAACGCACGCCAGGTGCGGGGGCTCGACACCTCTGGTGTCATCATGCCGGGGCAGGGGTGGCATCCTCAGCTTCGGGCAACGTGAGGGCCTGGGACGTTAATTTGGTAACGCCGCTCAGCGCGAGAGACTGGCCAACATGATCTGCATCAGAAGATTGCTGCCGGCGTGATAGAACGTCGGTACAAGGATGGTGTCCGTCCGGGCTCGCAGCCATCCGTAGAGGAGGCCCGGGAAGAATACGATCAGACGTGCCGGACCCCCGTACCATAGATGGCATGCGGCGAACAGTGCGGCGGCGATCGGCAACCCGAGCCCCCATTTTGCACCGAGGAATTCAAAGGGTCTGCCGCAGGCGCGATCGAATTCGGTCTGCAGGTATCCGCGAAAAAAAAACTCCTCAGGGAGGGCGATGAGCAGAAGCTGGTCAATGGCCGAAGCGAGAAACACCGTCGGCAAACGAAAGTGAAAATCCAGCCCGGACCACCAATGCGCAAGAAGGTAATGGCCGACCATGTAGGGGACAAACACCGCCACAATGACCCCGGCGTGAAAACGGACGCTGCCTGGACGCTTCAGGGTCAGGCCATATGTGGCGTAGGGGCGCCTGGCCAAGGTGACGAGCGCAAAGGGGGTTAGAAACCACAGAGTTGGGAGATGCAATGCCACCGCAAGGGGAAGCGTGCCAACGAGAAGCGCCAACGCTTCAGCGATGGGCCGGTAGCGATGCAGGCTCACGCCGTCCCACTTCCGCGTCACGGTGAAGGCGGACTCGCATCTTCCACAATGATGGCGGACAAACCCAGGGGTGTGACCGACCGGGCAAGGGCGACGGCATCTTCCCGACGGCCGAACCGACCCATTCGCACCCGGTAGTGCCGGCCCGCCGCTCCGTCGAGCGTGGCGAGATAAACCCCATCAAAGCGCCGCTCCAAGGTGCGCTTGAGCCGCAGGGCGTTGTCGCGGTCCGCAAAGGCGCCGACCTGTACCGCGTACGCCGCGGAAGCAAGCTGCACACCTCCCATGCCCAGCACCTCGATGCGCACGGGCACCGTGCCGGGGCCGATCATGCCGACGGTACGCGCGGCGGCGTACGAGAGGTCGATCGCACGGTCCTTCACGAACGGTCCGCGGTCGTTGATGCGTACCTCTACCTCTTTGCCGTTCTGCATGTTGGTTACGGCCACGCGGGTTCCGAGCGGCAGCGTTTGGTGAGCGGCGGTCAAATCGTACTGGTCGTAGATCTCCCCACTAGAAGTGCGATTGCCGTGGAAGCCCGGGCCGTACCACGAGGCCATGCCAGTTTGGACGGCTCCAGAACGAGCCTCGATCGGAGGGGGATGGCGGCGCGCGACCAAGCCGCATCCCGACAGCAGCACTCCCAGCACCAACCCTCCGGCCACCCCACGCCACATGGCCGCGGATTATACCAGAAGAGAGCACAGAAAGCGTACTGTCCGGGATCTATCAGGGAGACGTTCTCTGTCCTGTGCTTTTCAATTTCCCGCCACGGTCATGCGGGCAATTTTCACGGTCGGTGCCATCACGGAGTGACGAAGATCGAGATCGTTCCCGATGGCCTCGATGCTGTCGTACATGGTCAGGAGGTTGCCGGCGATGGTTATCTCCTCCACCGGATGAGCGAATTCGCCGTTCTCGATCCACTGGCCGACAGCACCGCGCGAGTAATCGCCGGTCACCGGGTTGACTCCGAAGCCAATCAACTCTGTGACGTACAGGCCGCGATGCACCGACCGAATGATCTCTTCTGGAGAAGCGGTTCCCGCCTGGAGGAAAAGATTCGTTGGCGCGACCCGTGGGGCGTCGCCGACCGATCGGGCCGCGTTGCCGGTGCTGCGGCTATTGAGCTTTCGCGCCGAGTACGTATCGAAGAGGTAACTGGCCAGCACGCCGTGATCCAGCACGACGGTACGCCGAGTTGCTAGCCCCTCTCCGTCGAAGGGCTTCGAGCCCAAGCCGCCCACGATCGTTCCGTCATCGATGACCGTGACCCACTCCGGAGCGATGCGCTGGCCAAGCTTATCGAGCAGGAAGGAGGTTCGCTTGTACAAGGTGTAGCCCGAGACCGCGGTCGCGAGATGATGCATCAAGCTCGATGCCGTTTCGGGATCGAAGATCACCGGCACGTCGCAGGTCTGCACGCGCCGTGCATTGAGGCGACGTACGGCGCGCGCTGCGGCCTTGCGTCCGATCGCGGCCGGGTCTTCCAGCCGCGTCAATTTTCGTTGCACGGAATACCAGTAATCACGTTGCATCGAGCCGTTGGCGGAGGCAACGGGTACAACTGAAAGCGACACGCTCGAATCGCGGTACGCGCCGACGAAGCCGAGGGTCGACGCATACACGACACGGCCAGTAGAAGAAGAGAAGCTTGCACCTTCGGAGTTTGTGATGTGGGGGTCCGTGTCCAATGCCGCCCGCTCGGCTTCCCGAGCCGCGGCAATGGCCCGTTCGGCCGTGAGCGACTCGATCTCCGGGTCATAGAGTTCCAGATCGGGAGTTCCGGCTGCCAGTTCGTGGGCCTCAGGAAGCCCGGAGAACGGATCCGGCGCGATTACCCGCGCCAGGGCACAGGTGTCCTCCGCCAGGCGCTCCAGCGCCTGGCGCGAAAAATCCGCGCTGGAAGTGATGGCGCTGCGTTCGTTGATGAAGACCCGCAGGCCGAGATGTTTCTGGCGCGCCTGTTTCAGCGTCTCGATCTCTGCCAGGCGCACGCCGGCTTCGAGCGCGTCTCCCTCGGCCACGACGACGTCGGCGGCGCTGGCGCCGTGGCGTTTCGCCGCCGCCAGCAGTACCTCGGCGATCTCTTCCAGCGGCTGGACACTCATGGTCTCCACCTCATCAGGCAGCCTGCGTGCCCCCGACGGTCAGGCCGTCAATGCGGATGGTGGGCAGGCCGACACCGACCGGAACCGATTGGCCGTCCTTGCCACAGGTGCCAATGCCCTCATCGAGCCGGAGGTCGTTGCCGACCATGCTGATGCGCTTGAGGACATCAGGCCCGTTGCCGATGAGGGTGGCACCCTTCACCGGCCGCGTGATCTTGCCGCCCTCAATGAGGTAGGTCTCACTCGTCGAGAAGACGAACTTACCGCTGGTGATATCGACTTGGCCGCCGCCGAAGTAGGCAGCGTAGAGACCGTGATCGACGGATCGGATGATCTCATCGGCGGTGGATTCTCCAGCCAGCATGAACGTGTTGGTCATTCGCGGCATGGGGATATGCGCGAAGCTCTCCCGCCGCCCGTTGCCGGTGAGCGGCATGCCCATCAGTCGGGCGTTGAGTCGATCTTGCAAGTAGCCGCAGAGGATGCCCTTCTCGATCAGCACGGTGCGGCTGGTCGGGGTGCCTTCGTCATCGACGTTGAGCGAGCCGCGGCGATTGGCCAGCGTGCCGTCGTCGATCACGGTGCACAACGGCGACGCTACCGGCTTGCCGAGCAGCGCCGAAAACGCAGAGACCTTCTTGCGGTTGAAATCTCCTTCTAACCCGTGGCCGACGGCTTCGTGCAGCAGAATGCCCGGCCAACCCGGACCGAGAACCACCGTCATCGTCCCCGCGGGTGCGTCGGTTGCATGCAGGTTGCGCAGCGCCTGATCCGCTGCGGCTCGCGTCAGACGCAGGTAGCGATCTTCCTCCAGCAAGAAACCGTACTCGACGCGGCCGCCCCCGCCGGATGTGCCTTGCTGGCGGTTCCCCGCTTCTTCCGCGATGCAGGTCACGTTGAGGCGGACGAGGGGCTGCGCGTCACCCACCAGCACACCAGCGGAGCTCACGATGAGCACGAGCTTCTGCTCGACGCCAATGGTTGCCATGACGTTCTTGATGCGTGGATCGTGGCGCCGCGCGGCGACATCGATGCGGCTGAGCAGATCCACCTTGTCCGCTAAGGGCGCTTCCAGTGGCGATCGCGCCAAGGCGTACAAGTCGTGCCCCGGCGCCGCCTCATGGACTGCCACGGCACGGTGTTCTCCGCCGCCCTCTGCGATCGCCTGCGCCGTGCGCGTCGCCAGCCGCAAGCTGTCGATGGTGACATCATCGGAGTAGGCATACCCGGTCTTGTCGCCGGCAACCACGCGCACACCCACGCCCTGCATGATGTGCTGACTGGCCGTCTTGACGATGCCTTCCTCGAGGCTGAGGCTTTGGACTCTGCGGAGCTCGAAGTACAGATCGGCGTAATCCGCGCGACGCGCGACGGCGGTGCCGACGATGTGTTCCAGCGCGGACTGGCTGAGACCGAAACGTTCGAGAAGGAATCGCTCCGGTGCGTGTGTGGGAATCGCGGCTGTCATCGTGATAGTCCTTGATTTTGAGCCTGCAACCTGCGTAGCATAGTCGCAGTCACGGGGCCAGGTTGTGCGTAGCGCAAGACGAACGGTCGCATGAGTCAGTACTCCCTCGAAGCGCGCTGGTCGTGTCTGCGACGCTACGTGGGGCTACGCATCAACCTCTTTCGTGCCATGCATGACGGCCGTTTTCACCTCGCCGACGACCAAAGTGTGATCGCTACCCGCTCCGGGGATTTCGCACTGACAGCGTGCATCGCCTTCGATCAGGTCTTCTCGTATTACTACGTGCGCGACTGCAGCTGGTATCGTAGTGATCTGTCGCGGTTGAGTGACGACGATGTGCCCGACCACATTCGCGACGATCTCCTGCGGCAGTTTCTCAGCTTGCTCGGTTGACGCCCCGTGAGCGCCGCACCTGTGCTGCCGCCGGATCGCTGGCTTACCATTCTCGATCGCCTGTTCACGGAAATGATCGAGCAACAGCACAGCAAGGTGCTGCAACTCGCACGTCGGGTTGTACCCGATGTCACACCGGAGGACTTGCGCAACCCACAGGACTTTCCGCAACTCAGCCGGGACCCGGTGTTCAACTACGAGGACGGTCTCCTCGCCGGTCTACGCAGCGCGCATATCGCGGTCCGAGCCGAGCTGCGTTGTTACGAAGACGCCCCCGGCAACGGCTGAGAGTGCCGCACGCATCGGCCGTGGGGGTTTCGACGCGGTCGTTCGCATGCAGCCGGCGGTTACTTGCCACCCACGATCGATGGGTGCGCGCGACGATGAGGTTAGGCGGTTCGCAATTGGGTGATCCGCCCCGCAAGCTCGGGAAGCACGACGGCGGACGGCGCGCGCAAGCTGATCGCGGCGAACGCGGTCAACTCGGTTTCGTGTGGGTTGATTTCAATCAACTGGCCGCCCTGCTGGCGCACGTCGATCGGGAACTGCGCTGCCGGATAGACGGTTGCGGAGGTACCGGCAACCAGCATGCAGTCGCACTTCTCGGTCTCCTCGAAGCAGCGGGCCAGCACGTCGGTCGGAATAGGCTCGCCAAAGGACACGGTATCGCTCTTGAGGATGCCATCACAACGCGGACAGTGCGGCGGCAACGCCTCCAAGCGGATCTCTTCGCGCGTAAAACGGCTGGTGCACTGGATGCAGCGTATGAGTGTGTAGTTCCCGTGGATTTCCTCGATCAGCTGGCTGCCGGCGAGCCGATGCAGGTTGTCGACATTTTGCGTGATGAGACAGCGCAGGATACCCGCTGATTCCAGTTGGGCCAAGGCGTGGTGTCCAGAGTTCGGCTCGGCAGTGAGTAGCGTCTCCCAGAGTTCGCGCATGGGCCCGCTGGGAGAAAGTCGCTCTCGCCAGGCTTGCGCTGGATCAGCGAGGAACCGTTGGTAGCCGTTCATCGGCGGCTCCCCGTATTTCGTCCACAGGCCGCCCGGCCCGCGAAATGGCGGAATGCCGCTTTCCACCGACATCCCCGCTCCCGTGAGGGCAACGACATAGCGAGAGCGCAACACGATTTCAGCAGCGCGTTCGATGTTAGCCGGCAAACTTTCCCCAATTGCCTGAGCCACGGACAGAGTTGAGCCTTCTGATGAGGTGCAGTATAGGAGAGCGGCAAGGATTTCAATCGGCCCTGCTGCAGATGATGTGTGGGCAAGTTCTGGGGAGGTTTGGCGCATGAAGCTGTCTTGGATGGGTGGAATCAGTATCATCGTAGCAACCGTGACTACAGCAGCGATCGCCGCCGGTGGGGAGCAGCCGATTAAGGACCCCGACGGAAAAATCTTGGCCGTGGTGTTGGCGTGCGACGCGTGTCAATCTGGCTCTGAGGGGACAGCGAAGGCATGTTCGACTGGGGCGGAAGAGGGCTGGCTGAACGGCAAGCCGTGCGGGAAGTGCATGCTGACGGCGAACTTGAAGGAACCTCTTGCGTACCGCTACGATCTCCATATGCAAGGAAAGCTCGTCGATGGCTCGGGCAAGCCAGTGAAAGAGCGGTTCGTCAAGATGTTTCTTCCGAACGGTTGGACGGTGCGCACCCGAACGTTCGAGGACGGCACTTTTCACGTGATGCTCGGCGCCACCGAAGACCGCAAATCCAAAAGCCCGGTACTCACTGACTTGGGGACGCACGTCGACTCGGTGAAAGGCACAGAGTACTACGCGCTGTTCATGCTGCCCGGATCCTACAAGCCGTGCCCAGCGGGAGCGGCCAAACCTGTTGGGAAAAAGCAAAAGAGCAAGAAGCACTGATTGGAAACGCGGGTCAGCGGCCGTTCCGCAACGGCTTGTGCGGCACCGTCCGCGCGTCGTGCCGCGTCGTGTTGCCAAGGTGAGCCGCCGCGCAGTAGACTGTCGTCGTGGGTTTCAGCGTGCGCCTGCCTCGCCTCAGCCTCCCGCGCTTGGCGTTGGCTCAATACTTGAAGCATGACCTGATTCGACAAACGGCTTATGTGGTCCTGGTTGTCCGCGCGGCTGAGGGCCTTGCTGCGTGGATCCTGTTCAATGAAGTGTTCCTACCGGATGAGCCGGACGCGTGGCCCATGCACTTCGTCTTCCTCGGCTATTTCATAGTCAACTCCTTATTCTGCCTGCGCTACCGGGCCGGGCGGATCACCAGTGCGGGGGTGTTGATCGACATCGCGGTCAACGTGGGTACCATGACCCTCGTGGCGGGCTGCACCGGGGGCGTCGCGAGCCCGGTTGCGCTGGTCAGTCTGTTCAAGATCGCGGGCTATGCCTTCATCTTCACGCCGCGAGCCGGGGTTGTGGCGATCGGGATGACGCTGGTGGGATTTGCCGGTCTAGGCGTGGTGGAAGATGCCGGGTGGTGGAACTTGGCTTCCGTCTCCATGTCACCGGAGACGGAACGTCGGATCGAGTCCGTCTTTCGCGTGTCCGTTCTCAGCATGATCCTGGGGGCATCCGCTTGGCTCTTCAATCAGCTTGCCGACAAGGAAGGGCAGGTCGGCGCTGAGACCCAGCGCGCGCGCGAAGCGGCGGAGCGCGAACACGCGGCGGCCAGTGTTACCGGCGCCCTTCTGGCGGTGAGCGAGGCCGTGAGCCGGCTCACCAGCCTGGATGAGATTCTCACCAAGGTCGTTGACCTAGCCCCGCGTGTGCTCGCAGTAGACTACTGCGGCATTTTTCTCTGGAGCGAGGAGACCGCCACGTACCGGAGAGCCGCCGTTTCCGGCGTCGAACCGGCGCTGGCGGGGCAGCTCACCAGCGTGAGCTTGAGTCCGGCTGACGTGCCCGATCTCGAGTGGGTGCGGCGGTTGGGCCACTGCGCCGTGATTGCACCACAAGGCATCTCCCTTCTCGGCGTGCCTGAAGCACCGACGCTGCTGGCGGCGCCGCTGCTCAGCGGTGGGCAGTTTTTCGGTGTGCTGCAGTTTGGCAGACGCGTTGGCAACGGGAACTTTACGCAGCGTGACCTCACCATCGCAGACGGCGTTGCCAGCCAGATGGCCGTTGCCTTGGAACGGGCGCGGTTGGTGGAAGAAAGCCGGCGCCTGGCGCGTGCCGTCGAGAGCACGGACGAGGCGGTGCTGATCACCGACCCCCAGCGCCGTGTGGTGTTTGCGAACCAGGCCTTCCTCGAGATGTTCGGGTACGCGCGGGACGAGGTACTCGGACGCGACGCCGTGACATTCGGCGCCGATACGTCGGAGGAATGGCTGCGGGAAGTACGGCGCTCCGTCTTCGATAGAAAATGGCGTGGTGAAATGCTGGCCCGGCGCCGGGACGGCTCGACGTTCCCGGTGACGCTCAACGCCAGCCTGATCCGCACGGACGACAATCGCATTCAAGGTGCCGTCGTGATCATGGACGACATCTCCGCGCAGAAGAAGATGCAGGACCTGCTGCAGCGAGCGGATCGTTTGGCGGCGGCGGGGGAGTTGGCCGCCGGTGTAGCACATGAGGTGAACAACGCACTGGCGGGTATTCTGGGGCAGGCGGAGCTGGCGCAGCAATCAGGGGACGTTGAGGTTTTGCGTGCGGCCATGGCCCGCGTGGAAACCCAGGGGCGCCGCATCGCGGAGATCGTTCAGGGGTTGCTGGGATTTGCCCGCCCGCGGCCGCCGCAACAAGAAGGCATCGATTTGCGGGCGCTGGTGAATGACACCTTGCGACTCATGGCTCACGAACTCGGTCGCGACGGCGTCCGCAGCGAACTGCGTGTTGCCAGCGGGTTGCCGCGCGTCTTGGCCGACGCCAAGCAGATCCAGCAGGTCTTGGTCAACCTCTTCACCAATGCGATGCAGGCGATGGAGCCGCGCGGCGGTTCCCTCCTTGTCAACATGATGTTGAATGGCGCCGCCGTGTGGACGGAGATCCAGGACCAAGGGATCGGCATCCCCCCCGAGCTGTTGCCGCGCGTCTTCGATCCGTTCTTTTCAACCAAGGAGAAGGGGACCGGGCTGGGGCTCAGTGTCAGTTATGCGATCGTCCGTGCCCACGGTGGCGACCTCACGGTACGCAGCACGGTAAACGCAGGTACGACCTTCACGCTGAAACTGCCGGCGGCGGTGGGCGCTGTCCATACCGTGTTGCTGATCGATGACGATCCCGATGTCGCCGAAACCCTCAGCGATATGTTGCGGCGCGAGGGGCTGACCGTGCGCACTGCGACCACCGGAGGTGAGGGGCTGGCGATCCTGGCGCGTGAGACGTTCGACGCCATTTTCCTGGACGTGCGTCTACCCGATATCTCTGGACAAGAGGTGTACGCCCGTTTGGCGGTGGACCGGCCCCAGCTGGCGCGGCGCGTCGTCTTCGTGACCGGGGGTTTGTGGCGCATCGGCAGCCGTGGGTTGCGCGAGACGCTCCCGGCACAGCCTACCTTGAGCAAGCCATGCACGGCGGCACAGATCCGCGAGGTGCTGCGCCTGGTATCGGGCGCGGCTGACGCCAGCGACCTCCCCAACGCCGCCGAAGGCTGAAAGGCGGCCTGGGGTATCCATGGATCCGTAGCTTACCACCCCGGTCCCGGCACGGGGCCAATCCGGATGATTTGCTGCTCCGCTATCGACATGGTAACAAACCTCCTTCGGTCGAGCACAATGAGTCGTACTGTCACTATGGAGAAGATCGTGAACCTCGCCAAACGGCGCGGGTTCGCCTTTCAATCGAGCGAGATTTACGGCGGTCTGGTCAGCTGTTGGGACTACGGGCCGGTTGGAATCGAACTCAAACGTAATGTGAAAGAAGCCTGGTGGCGCGACATGGTGCTGACGCGAGCAGACATTGTCGGCATCGATTGTGCGATCTTGATGCACCCGCGGGTGTGGGAGGCCTCCGGACACGTTGCCGGCTTCACCGATCCCATGGTGGACTGCAAGAAGTGCAAAGGACGCTTCCGTGCCGATAAGTTGGCCGACGCACACTGCCTGGAGAAGCCATCCAAGCACCCCGGGGAATGTGGGGGTGAACTCACCAGCGTCCGGCAATTCAATCTCATGTTCAAGACGTTCATGGGCCCGGTTGAAGATACGGCCAGCGTGGTATTCATGCGGCCGGAGACCGCCCAGGGCATCTTCGTGAACTTCCTCAACGTGCAGAATTCCTCGCGCCTGAAAATCCCGTTCGGCATCGCGCAGATCGGCAAGTCCTTCCGCAACGAGATCACCCCCGGGAACTTCCTTTTCCGTACGCGGGAGTTCGAACAGATGGAAATGGAGTTTTTCGTCCGGCCAGGAGAGGACGAACACTGGTTCGAGTACTGGCGGGAAGCCCGCCTGAACTGGTACCGCACCTGGGGGATTCGAGAGCACAACCTCCGCCTGCGACCGCATGAGAAGGACGAGCTTGCCCATTACGCCAAGGGGTGTGTTGATGTCGAATACCAGTTCCCGTTCGGTTGGTCCGAGCTGGAAGGCATTGCCAATCGTACCGACTTCGATCTGAAGCAGCATGCCGCCGCCAGTGGTAAGGACCTCAGCTACTTCAACGAGGAAACTCGGGAACGTTTCATTCCCTACGTGATCGAGCCGGCGGCGGGCGCTGATCGTGCCACGCTGGCGTTTCTGATCGACGCATACGACGAAGATGAGGCCGACGGTGAAGCCCGTGTGGTGCTGCGCTTTCATCCCCGGCTCGCCCCAGTGAAAGCCGCCGTCTTCCCGCTGCTGCGCAAGGGCGGACAACCGGAGAAAGCCCTTGAGGTGCGCGATCTCTTGGCGGCGCACCTCCCCGTCCAATATGATCAGGCGGGGTCGATCGGACGTCGATACCGTCGGCAGGACGAGATCGGTACGCCGTGGGGCATCACCATTGACCATCAAACGATGCAAGATCAGACTGTGACCGTACGTGACCGTGATTCCATGCAGCAAGAGCGCATTCCTGTCGAGCGCCTCGCCGATGTGCTGAAGCACCGCATTGGCCTGCCGTGGAAACCGCCGGTACAGTGAGAGCGGCCGTCGCGTTTGGTACGTAGGCGGCCAGCCAGACGGCATCAGGCGGGATCACCCCTGAAGGAAAGGTGAAAGCAGATGGCTCGTAGTCGAGGGCGTAGCGTTATGAAGGGTAAAGGCAAGGCTAAAGCAGAACCTCGCGCCTTGAAGCGGGCAAAACCACGACCGCGCCCGCAAGCGCGCCGCCGCGTCGCAGCGAAACGACTGGTCTTTGCGTTCGAGGCGGGCCGTGCCGACGGTAATGCTGGAATGAAAGCGTTGCTCGGTGGCAAAGGCGCCAACTTGGCCGAGATGGCGGTGTTAGGGCTGCCCGTGCCCCCGGGATTCACGATCTCCACCGAGGTGTGCACGTATTTCGATCAACACAGCCACCGCTATCCGGCGGCCTTAGAGGCGGAAGTGAAGAAGCAACTCGCTCGCATGGAGAGAGGCCTCGGGCGACAATTTGGCGATCCCAAGAATCCGTTGCTGGTCTCTGTGCGTTCGGGCGCCCGGGCGTCGATGCCAGGAATGATGGACACGATTCTCAACCTTGGCCTCAATGACGACACGGTGCAGGGGGTGATCACAGAGAGCGGGAATCCGCGATTTGCGTACGACTGCTATCGCCGCTTCGTGCAGATGTACGGGGACATCGTTCTCGGGCTGAAGCCGCAATCGAAGACCGAGATCGACCCGTTTGAGGCCATAATCGAGCAGAAGAAGCAACAACGCGGCGTCCACCTCGATACCGAGCTGTCGGCAGAGGATCTGCGTGCGCTGGTGGGAGAGTTCAAAACGGCGATCAGAGAACGGCGCGGTGTGGAGTTCCCGGAGGATCCCTACAAGCAGCTCTGGGGCGCCATCGGCGCCGTGTTTGGCTCGTGGATGAACGACCGGGCGATCGCGTATCGCAAGATGAACGACATTCCTGAGACCTGGGGGACTGCGGTGAACGTCCAGGCAATGGTGTTCGGCAATCGCGGCAACGATTCCGGGACCGGTGTCGCCTTCACGCGAGACCCTGCGACCGGCGAGAATGTCTTCTACGGTGAGTTCTTGATGAACGCGCAGGGAGAAGACGTCGTGGCCGGCATCCGGACGCCGTTACCAATTGCCGAGCTCGAACGCGAGAACCCGGAAATCTACGGACAACTGGCGAAGATCCGTCGCACATTGGAGCGGCACTACCGTGAGATGATGGACATCGAGTTCACTATCGAGCAGGGGCGGCTCTACATGCTGCAGTGTCGGGTGGGGAAGCGGACCGGTGCGGCGGCCATTCGTATCGCCGTCGACATGGCGAAAGCGCGTTTGATCACGCCGGGCGAGGGGCTCTTACGCGTCGAACCCGACCAACTCAATCAGCTGCTCCGTCCAACCTTCGTTGGTGCCGAGAAGGAACGGGCGGTGCGTGAGCACCGGTTTCTGACACGCGGGCTCAACGCTGGGCCGGGCGCGGCCACGGGGCGCATCTCCTTCCATGCTGAAGACGCCGAAGCCGCCGCCGCCCGCGGCGAACGGGTGATCCTGGTTCGGATCGAGACATCGCCTGAGGACATCCGTGGCATGGCCGCCGCCCAGGGTATCCTCACGGCCCGCGGTGGTATGACGAGCCATGCCGCGCTCGTCGCTCGGCAAATGGGCAAGGTCTGCGTTGCCGGCTGCGACGCGCTGACGATCGACTACGAGGCCGGTCAGATGCGTGTGACGGGAACGGACGCCGTGTTGAGGGATGGAGACAGCATCTCCATCGATGGCACCACGGGCGAGGTGTTTCTGGGGGAAATCCCCACCGAGCCCAGCGAGGTGGTGCGCGTACTCGTCGACCGTACGCTCGATCCGGCGCGTGCGCCTCTCTACCAGCTATACGAACAGCTCATGAAGTGGGCAGATCGCGAGCGGCGGCTCAAGGTGCGCGCCAACGCGGATCAAGGTGACCAATGCGCCAACGCCATCGCGTTTGGTGCGGAGGGTGTCGGGCTGTGCCGTACCGAACACATGTTCTTCGGCGAGGACAAGATTGGACCGATGCGCGAGATGATCCTGGCCGAAACGTCCGACGAGCGCCGCGCCGCCTTGGGCAAGTTGCTGCCATTGCAGCGGCGAGACTTCGAGGGCATCTTCCGAGTCATGGGTGGTCGCCCCGTGACGATCCGTACCATCGATCCGCCATTGCACGAATTCCTCCCACATGAGGCCGCCGGACAAGAGGTGCTGGCGCAGGAGATGGGGATTTCAGCCGAACGCATCCGTGAGCGGATTGAAGCGTTGCATGAGTTCAACCCAATGTTGGGCTTTCGCGGCTGCCGCCTGGGCATCATTTATCCCGAGATTACCGAGATGCAGGCGCGTGCGATCTTCGAAGCAGCCGCCAACATGGCGAAGTCGGGCATTACGGCGGAGCCCGAGGTGATGATCCCGCTGGTGGGACACGTGAAGGAACTGAAGCTGCAGGCCGATATCGTTCGGCGGGTTGCGGCAGAGGTCATGGCAGAGAAACGCGTCCGCCTGCAATACTCCGTCGGCACGATGATCGAAGTGCCGCGTGGCGCACTCACTGCCGATGCCATCGCTACTGTTGCAGAGTTTTTCTCTTTTGGAACAAACGATCTCACACAGACCACGCTTGGCGTATCCCGGGACGACGCCGCCCGTTTCCTCATTCCTTATGTCCGCGACTTCGAGATCTACGCGCGGGATCCCTTCGAGTCGATCGACCAGGACGGGGTGGGCGCACTCATGCGTACTGCCGTAGAGAAGGGGCGCAAGGTGCGGCCGAAGTTGAAAATCGGGATCTGCGGCGAGCATGGCGGCGACCCGCAGTCGGTGATGTTCTGCGACCGGATTGGCCTCGATTACGTCTCCTGCTCGCCTTTCCGGGTGCCGATCGCTCGCCTTGCGGCCGCACATGCCGCTTTGGGCGTGGGCACAGGTCCAGGGGCGACGGAGTGAGCGCCGCTTCTCCGTTCCGGTAAGATGGGCAGTCGTGGACGCACCCGGATCGTCGGCATTATCGACTATCCGGGTGCGTCCACGCTGTGGGGGGTAGTGTCGAATGCCGCCCTTGGTGCCAGCTTGGAAGGCCAGGTCGCCTCAATCACGAAAAATTGACAAGCAGGCACTCCCTCAGTAGCGTGGGTATGGGTGATACCGTGCTAAAATTCGGTTTGCAGGGCGTATGATCACACGTTTGGGCGAACTGCTGGTTAAGCGCGGACTGATTACGTCGGCGCAACTCACCAAGGCCTTGGAGGAACAGGCCACCGGTACGAGCGCCTTGAGTTCCGTGTTGGTCACGGCGGGATTCATCAACGAAACCGACCTGGCCGCCTGCTTGCAGAAGGAATACCGGCTCTCGCTGGTGGATCCGTCGGCCATGAATCTGCCTGCCGAGGTGCTGCGGTTGATTCCCGCCACCTTGGTGCAGCGGCATCATCTGATTCCCATCAACTTGAGCGGCTCGTCACTTACCGTGGCGATGTCTGATCCCTCCAATCTGGTGGCGATCAATGAGGTGAAATTCCTCACCGGGTATGACGTGAAGGTGGCTGTGGCGTGCGTGTCTTCCATCAGCGCCGCCATTGAAGAGCACTACGAGGAGGGTGCGGACTACGACGACGTCCTGACGGAGATCGAGAGCGAGGACGTCGAGGTCCTCGACAAAGGTGAGGAGGTCGACCTCAAGGAACTGGAGCGCGCGACAGAAGACGCTCCGGTCGTCAGGCTGGTCAACGCCATCCTCACTGCCGCGATCAAACGGCGCGCCAGCGACATTCACCTGGAGCCGTTCGAGCGCATGTTTCGCGTGCGGCTGCGCGTCGATGGCGTGCTAGAGGAGATCATGCGGCCGCCCCTGAAGCTCAAGAACGCCATCACGTCACGAGTAAAGATCATGTCGGCACTCGATATTGCCGAACGGCGCTTGCCACAAGACGGCCGGATCAAACTGAAGTTGGACCGGAGACAAGAAATGGATTTCCGCGTCTCGGTCTTGCCGACGCTTTTCGGCGAGAAGATCGTGCTGCGATTGCTTGACAAGTCGAACCTGCAGCTCGACATGACCAAACTCGGATTCGAAGAGGGGGCGCTGAAGGACTTCAAGGATGCGATCTCCAAGCCGTACGGCATGGTGCTCGTGACCGGCCCCACGGGAAGCGGTAAGACGACGACCTTGTACTCGGCATTGTCGGAACTCAACAAGATTGGATCGAATATCTCCACCGCGGAGGATCCGGTTGAATTCAATCTCGTGGGGATCAACCAGGTACAGATCCATGAGGAAATCGGATTCAGCTTCGCCAATGCCTTGCGTGCCTTTCTGCGGCAGGATCCAGACATCATCATGGTTGGCGAGGTGCGCGACTTCGAGACCGCGGAGATCGCCATCAAGGCGGCACTCACAGGACATCTGGTGTTGAGCACCGTGCACACCAACGATGCGCCATCGACGATCAACCGTCTTCTCAACATGGGGGTTGAGCCGTTTCTGGTGGCGTCCTCGGTCAACTTGATCCTGGCCCAACGACTGGCTCGCGTGGTTTGCAGTGGCTGCCGCGAACCGGTGGAGTTGCCCCACCAGGCATGGCTCGATATCGGTGTGGGGCGGGACGAGATCGGTTCGTTCAGCTCCTTTCATGGGGTCGGCTGCCCGCAATGTAATGGCACCGGCTACCGCGGCCGTATCGCGTTGTATGAGGTGATGCCGATGAGCGAGGAACTCCGAGATCTGGTGCTGAACGGGGCCTCGGCGGCGGAAGTCAAGCGTTGTGCTGTGAATCTCGGCATGAAGACATTGCGGCAATCCGGCATCGGCAAGTTGAAAGAAGGGGTCACGACGGTGGGAGAGGTGGTTCGTGTGACCATGCCCGATTAGGCGGGCCTGCCATGGTGGACGAGACCTTTTCCCCCGAAGGCGACCGGACCGAGGCTTCGGCTCCGGCCAGTATCCAGGGTTTCCTGGAAATGATCGTGCAAAATGGCGCGACCGATCTCCATGTTTCAAGCGGCAGTCCGCCGCTCATGCGTGTCGCGGGGAAGCTGACCCCGCTCCCATTCCCGTCGCTCACGGCCAGCGAAACGAAGAACCTTTGCTACAGCCTCCTGACGGAGAGTCAACGGCATCGCTTCGAAGAAGAAAACGAACTGGACTTTTCGTTCGGCATTCGTGGCTTGAGCCGTTTCCGAGGCAACCTCTTCGTACAAAAAGGTACAGTCGGCGGCGCGTTTCGCCTAATCCCTTACGAGGTTAGAGGGCTGGCTGAGCTAGGGCTGCCGCCGGTGGCTGGCGAGTTGACTAAACTGCCGCGCGGGTTGGTCCTGGTCACAGGCCCAACAGGGAGCGGTAAATCTACCACGCTCGCGTCCATGATTGACAAGATCAACCGGGAGCGCCAAGAGCACATCGTTACGGTCGAGGACCCGATCGAATTTGTCCACGAGCATCGCAAGTGCCTCGTAAATCAGCGGGAAGTCTTCGCGGATACGCACGGGTTCTCCCAAGCACTTCGGCATGTGCTGCGCCAGGATCCTGATGTCGTGCTGATCGGTGAGATGCGAGATCTGGAGACCGTCGCCTCAGCGCTGACCGTTGCCGAGACGGGTCACTTGGTACTCTCCAGCTTACACACCAACTCAGCGGTACAGACGATCAACCGCATCATCGACATTTTTCCCTCCAATCAGCAGCCGCAAGTTCGCGCCCAGCTGTCCCTTGTACTCCAAGGCGTGGTCTCCCAGCAGCTGATCCCTCGGCTCGACAGTCGGGGGCGGGTTTTGGCGGTAGAGATCATGATTCCCAACCCCGCCATCCGCAATCTCATTCGGGAAGAGAAAATCCATCAGATCTATTCGCAGATGCAGATCGGGCAGCTCAGATTCGGCATGCAGACGATGTCGCAATCACTGGTCGATCTCCACCAACGCCGGTTGATTTCGTACGAAGAGACGGTGGGGCACGCCACAGAGCCAGACGAAGTGCGCGCGGTGCTTGGTGGGTCTCCAGGTTCTGCGCACCGCTGAAGCATCTGGCACGTAGCGTGCTTTAAACCTTACTTCAGAAGGACGACAGTAGGCGAATGAAGGGAATTCGCCCACTGCTCCTCTCACGGCGAGGTAAAAAAATGGCGGTTTTTGTATGGCAGGGCGTTTCCGCGCGAGGAGAGGTACTGAGGGGGGAGATGGAGGCCCCCACCCGTGACGCCGTATTGATCCGATTGCGCTCGCAGCGCATTCAGCCGGTTCCGGCGAAGATCAAGGAAAAGGGAAAGGGCCTCAACAAAGATATCACCATCCCTGGCTTCGGAGAATCCATCAAGGGTCGCGATATCGTGATCTTCACGCGCCAATTGGCGACGATGATCGATGCCGGTCTGCCGATCGTTCAGTGTTTGGATGTGCTGGCCGCCCAGTCGCCGAACAAAAAACTCCGTACCCATATCCGACAGATCAAGGAAGAGGTGGAGTCAGGTTCGACCTTTACCGATGCATTGCGCAAGCATCCGAAACTATTTGATGATCTGTATGTCAACATGGTCGCCGCAGGCGAAATCGCCGGTATTCTGGACAGCATCCTGCATCGGCTGGCGGGTTACATGGAAAAGGCCATGAAACTCAAGAGCAAGATCAAGGGGGCCATGATCTATCCGGCGACAATCGTCACTGTGGCCGTGAGTGTAACCGCGGTGCTGCTGATTTTTGTGATCCCGGTCTTTGCGGAGTTGTTCTCGAGTTTCGGCCAAGCCTTACCGGCCCCAACGCAATTCACCATCAACTTGAGCAATTTCACCATTGCCTACTTCAAATACATCGCTGCCGTGACCATCGCGGTAGGTGTGGCCGGCCGGCAATTCTATAAAACCGAAGGCGGACGGCTGATGTTCGATCATCTGTTTCTGCAGATGCCGGTGTTTGGTGATCTGTTCCGCAAATCGGCGGTCGCCCGCTTTACCCGGACACTCAGCACCCTCGTGTCATCTGGTGTTCCGATTCTCGATGCGCTTGCCATAACGGCACGAACAGCCGGCAACAAGGTGGTCGAGCGTGCTGTGCTGGCGACCCGGGTGAGTATCAGTGAAGGCCGAACGATTGCTGAGCCTCTCGCGCAGAGCAAAGTCTTTCCCCCCATGGTGTGCCAAATGATTTCGGTCGGTGAGACGACCGGTGCGCTCGATGCCATGCTGCAGAAAATCGCCGAGTTCTACGAGGATGAGGTCGATAGCGCCGTGTCCAATCTCACGGCGTTGATGGAACCGTTGGTGATCGTGTTCTTGGGGGTGGTCATTGGAGGCTTGGTGATTTCAATGTACCTGCCGATTTTCAAACTGGGCTCCGTCATCGGCTGATTCGTTGTGACTGGTTCAGTTCTAGACCCGGCGGAACAGCTGCGCGGCCGGCTGGAGCGGTTTCTCTTCTTCCGCGTGGTGCTGGCGTCGTTGTTTCTCGGGGCGCTGGCGCTCGCACTCCTGCTGAGCGGGGGGCAGCAGTACGCCGTTTCTATTGCCGTACTCCAACTCAGCATCGCGGCCACATATGCCCTGACCATTCTTTCTGCGGTATTGGTCCTGCGTCTGAAGCGGCTCTTGGTGTTCGCCTATTTGCAGGTGGCGTTTGATGTGGCGTTGACCACCGGCGTCATCTTCGTGACCGGCGGTAGCGACAGCCCGTTTGGGTTTCTGTACAGCCTCGTGGTCATCAATGCGTCGATGCTGCTGTCCACGCCGGGAGCGATTGTGGCCGCCTCAGTTTCTTCGATCGCCTACGCGGCACTTGTGCTGGCCCTGAATCTCGGCTTGATTGCTCATCCGGCGTACCCGTTTCAGCCCAGCCCGATCGACCTGCAATTCTCCGTCCGTTTCGCCATAACCAATGTCACATTTTACTTGATTGCATTCCTGGCCACGCTGCTGGTGCGCCGGCTGCACCAAACTGAAGAGCTGCTCGAAAAGGGGGAAGCGGAACGCGATCGGCTGGCTTCTGTGCAAGAGGCGCTGGCACGCCACATCGGGAGCGCCCTGGTTACCACCGATGCGGAGGGTCGCGTCAGTTCGTTGAACTACGTTGCTGAAGAGTTGGCTGGGGCCCGCGCGCTGGAGGTGATCGGCAAGGACATTGGGACTATCTTTACGCCTCTGCGGCAGACGGCAATCGGTCGGCTGCAATTTCTGCAGTCTTCGGGCAGCATCCAGCCGACCGAGTTTCAACACCGAACCGATACGGGCCGACAGCTGATCTTGCGCTGCTCCACGGTCGTACTGCAGGACACCTACCGCAATCCGATTGGTGCCCTCTTCATTCTGCAGGATATCACTGCGTTGCGTCAACTCGAGCAGCGCCTTCAAGCCGAAGAAGGAAACTCCGCTGTCGAGGAAGAAATCGCAATCGGGGAGGAGGCCTCGACCGATGGTCTGATCGGTACCAGTGCCGCCATCTGCCGTGTGCGCGAATTCATTGATAAAGCTGCAAGAAGCGACGCGACACTCCTGGTTACCGGTGAGAGCGGAACAGGAAAAGAACTGGTCGCGCGGGGCGTGCATGCGCGCAGCGCGCGGCGTGACCGGCCATTCGTTGCAGTCAATTGCGGTGCGATTCCGGCCAACCTCATCGAGAGCGAGCTGTTTGGCCACGTCAAGGGCGCCTTCACCGGGGCGGCAAGCGATCGTGCCGGACTGTTCCGCATGGCAGACAGCGGGACCATTTTCCTCGATGAGATCGGGGATCTTCCCCTCCCGTTGCAGGTGAAGTTGCTGCGCGTTCTCCAGGAACGCACCTTCACGCCGGTTGGTGCCGACAATCACGTGACTGTCGATGTGCGAGTGGTCGCTGCTACGAATCGACAGTTGAGCGAAGAGGTGCAAGTCGGCCGCTTCCGTGAGGACCTATTCTATCGCTTGAATGTGTTGACCCTGGAGTTGCCACCGTTGCGCGAGCGACGCCAGGACATCCCGTCCTTGGTTCGGCGGTTCCTTCGGCAGTCTTCTGAGTTCCACGGAAGGCGCGTAGAGCGGCTCTCGGTGGCGGCTTCGCGGCGTCTGCAAGCATACGATTACCCGGGTAATATCAGGGAACTAGAGAACATAATCGAGCATGCGGTGGCACTGTGCGACGGCGAGACGGTTCATGAGGAACATCTCCCTGGTTACATGCTGAAACCTGGCGTAAAGGGTGGGTGCGAGAGTCCATCTATTGCAATGTCTCCAGCCGTGGTGCCGCCGATTCGTGCGGCTGGAGGAATCGACAACCTGGAAGACAACCTGGCTGCCTACGAAAAAGCCATATTACTGCGCGCACTCAGCGATGCGGGCGGAGTGAAAAAGCGGGCCGCGGAGCTTCTCGGAATCAACTATCGCTCGTTTCGCCATCGGCTACAGAAATACGGGCTCGGAGGATTAGCGGCGTCCGAGCATGCCGAGGATGTCGCAGGGTGAACTGCGAAGCGCCGGCTCAGATGATCAGGGATCGCGTCAAGAAAATCACGGTGAACATTTCAGTAATCATCCGGCTGAGCCCCCTCAGGCTCCTGGGTTCTGATCTGGGTCATGGGCGATGTGCTCTATCAGACTCTGTGACGCCCACAATCCTGTCGGAGTCCGATACGCGAAAGACGTGTGGCGTGACGGCAAAAGATGGCCCGCCGGCAGCGTACAAGTGGGCTGCGTCAAAAAAGTCGCGGACAAAATATGTCAACTGCGTAAAGAAAGTAGCGTTTTTGACTGTGCGATCCGAGCGAAGGCGGCATTCGGCTTCGATCGAGTTCTGAATCAGTGGTGGTACGTGCCTTGCTTTGGTCACTGGTGTTGGAGGTTATCGACGAAGCAAGCCCACGCCCCGCTTGGATGACTTGACACTGGTGCAAATGGCAGAATTCGCCACTCAAACGGACGACAAAAAAAGAAGAGAATAGGAAAGGATAGGAGGACACAATGAAGGCAATAGGGAATAAGGGTTTCACGTTGATCGAACTGCTGGTGGTAGTGGCCATCATCGGTATCTTGGCGGCCATCGCCATTCCGCAGTTTGCTGTCTACCGGCAAAAGGGGTTCGACGCCCGGGCCGAGTCTGACCTGCGCAACGCGGCCACTGCCGAAGAGGCGAACTTTGCCACGAATCAGGCCTATGTGACCTGTACGACTGCTGCGCTCTGCGGCGGAACATCGACCACGACAGGGCTCCTGCCAGGCTACAAGCCATCGGCCGGGGTCGACCTTGCGATGGCGATCGTTGACCCCTCATCGTTCTCGGGCACTGCGACCCATACGGCCGGCACTGGCAAGATCTGGAACTACCTGAGCGCGTCTGGTGGTCTTCAACCGTAGCGCGTCTGGTGGTATTCAGTAGACGGTCGCGAAAAATGGGACCGTGGGGACGGGCGTTCTGCCCGTCCCCATTTTTTTGCTCGCCTACCGCCAGCCCAGGGAATTCCACTGCCCCAATTGCATCCGATGGCCGTGGACTAAAGCGATGCATTCTTCGTCGAGTTGCGATCCTCCCCGGCATTTGTCATGGAATCAAGGCGTGGAACACAAGGCTCAAACTGCGGCGCGTCTGGCGGTGGTCTGGATCGCGATCGGGTTACTGGCGGCGGCGGTGATGCGGGCCGACGGTGCGCTAGGCCGGCAGTTGGAGGTTAGCGCCAAGCCAAGCGAGCTGATTTACCTACCGCCGACGCCTTTTCTGAAGGCAGTCTGCCTTGGTTACCAGCACGCCTTGGCGGATGTTCTGTGGTTCCGCACGATCAGCTATTTCGGGCGACATTATCGGGACGATCGCCTCTACCCGTGGCTTGCAGGAATGTGCAACGCCGTCACAGACCTGGATCCGGCGGCTGAGTACGTCTACCGCTTCGGTGGACTCATTTTATTATGGGAAGCCGATTTCACCGATGCCGGCATTGCGTTGCTGGAAAAAGGGACGCAGAACATCCCGGCATCCTGGGAACTGCAGTACATGCTCGGGTTTAGCTACTACTTCTTCAAAGACGACCTGGCGGCGGCGAGCCGTACGCTGCAGGCTGCCGCCTTGTTGCCTGATGCTCCGGAATTCGTGAGCGGTTTGGCAGCGCTGACGCATGCGGCGCGTGAAGGGGCGAGCCGGGCCATAGACTTCCTCACGGAAGTGGAACGCAACAGCACCAGCGATGAAATACGCAAAGTGATTCGCCAGCGCATTCGCGAGCTCACGCTGTCTCGGGATATTGAGGCGCTACAGGCGGCGACCGAGGCTTTTGCGAAGCGGTTCTCACGCCAGCCGATGGCTCTCGAAGAGCTCGTCAGTACGGGGATGCTTGCTTCGATTCCGCCGGAGCCATTTGGGGGACGATATCTTTACGATCCACAGACGAGGCGAGTGCAGAGCAGCCTGGGTCATCAGCCGCGGCACCTGAGCAGCAGCCGAAAGCGTGAGCAGCTTCTCAAACGGCTAGGTCAGGAGAGCGATCATGGGTCTCGTCCTTGAGCTCATTGAGCTCACCAAGCACTTTCGAACGAACTGGATGTTCCGCACGGTCCGTGCCGTGGACCGTCTCACGCTGTCGGTAAAAGACGGCGAGGTCTTCGGGCTTATCGGCCACAACGGATCAGGCAAGACCACTACCTTCAAATTGCTTGTGGGATTATTGCGACCGACGCATGGCGTTGTGCTTTGGGATGGTGCGCCACTCGAGTGGTGCCAACCGCGCGGCTCGATCGGGTTCGCGCCGGAACAACCATACTTCTACGATTACCTGACCGTGCGGGAGACATTGAATTTCTACGGTCAACTGTACGGTATGAAAGCGGCCCAGCGCTGGCAGCGTGTCAATGCCCTGGGGGCGGAGCTTCAGATCGCGCACAAGATGGACGCGCCGATCCGGACGCTGTCGAAGGGCACTCTGCAGCGCGTCGCGGTTGCGCAGGCCATCATGCAGCAGCCCCGGCTCGTCATCCTCGATGAGCCAATGTCGGGACTCGATCCCGCCGGGCGCAAGCACATGCGTGAGTTGATCCTGTCGCTCAAACAAAACGGGACGACGGTTCTTTTTTCTTCCCACGTGCTGAGTGATGCCGAAGCGCTTTGCGATCGCGTCGCGATTCTCGTCGAAGGACAATTGCGGGAGGTCGTCGAGCTAGGCCAGGACGCCGCCGCTCCGACATCGTATACGCTGGTGTGCGTCGAGGTGCCCAGTCAGACCCTGGCCGCGCTGGGGCGCATTGCCGTGGCGCCGCCCGCTGGCGGACCCAAGCGCTGGACCGTCAAATGCGCAGACCAGGTTGCGGTTCGTGCCGTTCTTGCAGAGTTACAGGCTGCCGGCGCATATGTGGAAGCCATTATGCCGGAACGGCCAACGCTCGAACAACGGTTTATGCACCATGTTGGAAAGGGCGCTGCTGCGGACTGACTTCATATATGCCTGTCTGGGTCATGGGCGCGCACTGCACCGTTACCTGCTGCCGAGTGGCAGTTCGGCGAGATCGTTTGCCCGTACCGTGCGCGCAGAAGCCCAATCTGCAGCGCCCAGGGCGCCCGTGGTTCGGGCGCGTACATGCGAGATGAAATCGACGGCGACGCAGCGGACAATCTCGAAGCGTGCCCTGCTCTTGCTGGTCGTGCTTGCCATGTTTCCGTACGCCAATGCCTTGAACGCTGGCTTTACCTTCGACGACGAGGCCGACATCCAGAAAAACCCCGCCATCACAGGTGGCCTTGACTTGGCGCGGATAGTTGCTGCTCCATTTCCTCCCGGCACGATATATCGTCCGTTCGCCGTGTTGACCTTTGCTCTCAATGAGAGGCTAGCGCCGGGGAACACCGTCGCGTACCACGGTGTGAACGTCTTGTTGCACGCGGGTGTCGCTGTTCTCGTTTTCGTTCTCGCCAGACGCCTGTTCGGTTCGGTTCGAACTGCGCAGATTGCTGCCGTGCTGTTCGCGCTCCATCCGGTCCACACGGAAGCGGTCACCAGCCTGGTTGGCAGGACGGAGCTGTTGGCGGCTCTGTTTGGCCTGGCAGCGATCCTGAGTATGGACCGAGCCGATACCGCCGCGCATTGGCCGGCGCGGGTCAGCTTGTACCTGCTTTCGCTCACAAGCTTCTCGCTCGCCTTATTCAGCAAGGAGAGCGCGCTGGTGGTCGTGCCGCTCATCCTATTGTTTCGCATCGCCCGTCGTAGGGAGCCATTGGTGACAGGCCTTGTGACCCAGTTGGGCAGCCTCGATTGGGTTCCGTATGCGCTGTGTGCGGGTGTCTTCCTGTTCTTCCGGTACCTGGTGGTGGGGGGCCTGATGGTGAACACCCCCACTCCACTCGACAATGCACTGGCGTTTGTTCCGTGGAGCATCCGCGTTCGTTCCGCCCTGGGTATTCTCTGGGATTACTTCGGGCTTCTGAACTTCCCCCTCGTACTGGCCGCAGATTATTCTTACGCACAGGTCCACATTATCGATACCTGGACCACCCCGAGGTTCGTGGCCGGGCTAGCGTTAGGGGTGGCTGCAGGGTGTGTGATTGTACGTGATCGCCGGCCGGCCATTACCTTCGCAGTGGCGTTTCCGTTCGTTGCGTTGTCTCTGACCTCCAACCTGTTATTTCCTGTTGGCACGATCAAGGCGGAGAGGCTCTTGTATTTCCCATCCGTAGGGTGGGCGCTTCTGGTCGCGTTCGGATTCGATCACCTGACACGCGTGCAACGGTACCGTCCGATCATCATCGGGCTCTTAGCGATCCTGGTTGGAGCTTTCGCGCTTCGCACTTGGACGCGGAATTCGGACTGGCTCGACGATGCGACCCTCTATCGCAGCATGGTACGCAGCGCGCCGAACAGCGCCAAAGCGCACTACAATATGGGGGTCGCCTTCCAGAAAGAGGGCGCTGACGCGGCAGCCATTGCCGAATTTCGTCGCGCGCTGGAGATCTATCCCTATGATGCCGGTGCCGGCGCACCGTTGGGGATCGGGATCTCCTACGAGAAGCAGGGGCGTATGGATCAAGCCATTGAGTGGTACAAGAAGGCCTTGGACCTCGAGCCGGAACTCGGCGGGGCGCATACCAACCTGTGCCGTGCCCTGTTGCGCGAGAGGCGGTTTGACGAAGCGGCCACTGCGTGCCGCAGGGGTCTACGCTACTCTCCCAGCGACGCCAATCTGCTCAAGTGGCTGGGGGCAAGCCTCGTCGGCGCGGGAGAGATGGGGAAGGGGGTCGCGGTGTGGCGCCGTTCACTCGCGCTCAACGAACAGGATGAAGAATTGCGTGACCGCCTGGCTCAGCTAGAGTCCGCCAGTGCGGGGTCAGATCAGCGCGTGGTGGCGCCGCGATGATGATCCTCGCCATAGCCCTCAACACCAGTCGAGAGGCTATCCGTAACAAGGTTCTCTATTCCATCCTGCTCTTCGCCTGTTTGGTGACGGCGATTTCTGCGGCCTTCGGATCGGCGTCGATCGGCGACACCAGCAAGTTTGTCAAGGATTTCAGCCTGTTCAGCATCTCCCTTTTCGGCGTGGTGACGACCGTGGTGCTGGGTGTCACGCTGCTCCACAAAGAGCTGGTGAAGCGCACCATCTACAACATCCTATCCAAACCGGTGGCGCGTTGGCAGTTTCTTCTGGGCAAGTTCTTGGGACTATTCGTGACCCTGGCGATCATGATGCTGTTGATGACCACGGCCCTGTTGGTCCTGCTGTGGTTTCTGGAGCACCGCATCGACTGGGAGCTGTTGCCGGTGATCGGTGCGATGATGCTGGAACTCACCGTGCTGCTGGCAGTGGCCATCTTCTTCTCCTCGATGGTCGTCACTCCGACGCTGGCTGGGTTGTTCACTGTCGGGACGTTCATCGCCGGCCGCTCGTCGGCGGTGCTGGCGTACTTCTTCAACGCCGAGCAGCCGGTTGCCTTGCGATACGCCATCAAGGTGCTCTACGTTGCGCTGCCGCACCTCGACCGGTTGTACGTGGCAGACCAAGTTGTATCTGGCGTGGCCCTTCCGGCTTCCTATTACCTGTACGCTACGGTGTACGCGCTGGGGTACGTTACGCTCTTGTTGCTGCTCAGCATGGTGATCTTCCGTCGCCGAGAATTTCTGTAGGCGCGCTCAATGATCCCACCGGTGCCATTGCGCACCAGATGCTTGGCCGGGCCTACTATGGCGGTGGTGATTCGGTGAATGCTGAACGCGAGCTGGTGGTGGCGCTGCGGCTTTCGGACCATGATCCTGATACCTACTTGTATCTGGCGAAGGTGTATGCTGGCCGCGGCGCCACGGCGTTGGCGCGGACGCACCTGCGGCGCTTTCTCGAGCTGGTACCCGGCGACCCAGAAGGGTTAGAGTTGCTGACGACGATCACTAGTGGCGATGGAGCCTAACCAATGCTGTATCTGATGGCCTTTGTCAGCGGGGCAATGATCGGGAGCTTCCTCAACGTGTGCATTTACCGCTTGCCGGCAGGCGAATCGATCGTGTTTCCATCCTCTCACTGCCCCGCTTGCGGCGTGCCGATTTCTTACCGCGACAACATTCCGCTGCTTGGCTATCTGCTGCTGCGCGGGCGCTGTCGCGCCTGCGGTGGCGCGATTTCCCTTCGCTATCCCCTCGTGGAGGCACTTACCGGTGTCGCCATGGTGCTGCTCCTGTATCAATTCGGTGTCTCCCCAGCGCTCGTGGTGTACGGCTTTTTCGTGGCGGCCCTGATCGTCATCAGTTTCATCGATTTGGATCATCAGATCATTCCGGACGTCATTAGCCTGCCGGGTATCGTCGTCGGCTTGGTCTGTTCGGCCCTCGGCCAAGGTCCGCCGTTTGTTGCCAGCGTGCTTGGCGCCCTGGTCGGTGGCGGCATCTTGTATGCGGTCGCCGTTGGGTACCACGCTATCACTGGGCGGGAAGGCATGGGTGGGGGCGACATCAAGTTGCTGGCGATGATCGGCGCCTTCCTTGGCTGGCGCGCCGTGCTTGTGACCCTCCTTGTTGGCTCTTTTTCTGGCGCCCTTGTCGGGGTTGCCTTGATCGCGGCCCGAGGTACCGATGCCCGCATGCCGATTCCGTTCGGCCCGTTTCTCGCCCTGGGCGCAGTCTGCGCGCTTGCCTTCGGCGAGCGATTGATCGAGTGGTACCTGCGCTTTGCGTTCGCCATGTAATTATCTCCCGGTGTTGTCACGTCGCCTGCCCACTTGCAACTGTACCGTCTTATGCAGTAGTATTTGCGCCTGATAGTGTAGGTGTCCGCCGCATTGCCGCAATGCGTCGGGGGCGTGTCGTCGTATGGGTAGTGGCAGGGGATTTTCTCTCTTGGAGTTGATCGTCGTTCTGTCGCTCGTGTCGATTCTGGCTGGGCTCGGCGGGCTGGCGCACCAGACGTTGCGTCCGCGGTTGAATCTCAGCATGGCCGCCCGGGAACTGATGATGGACTTGAAACTGGTGCGGATGCGTGCGGTCGCGGAGCATGTCAATTACCGCATCGTGTTCCCTGACGGGAGTGCGAGCTATCAGCCGCAGCGCAAGGTCACGGGCGGTTACAAGAATGAGGGTCGTCCCGTATCGCTTCCTCGTGGCGTCCTGATCGCTGACTGCACGGCGCGCGACGGGGCCATCAGTTTCGTGCCGCGGGGTAACGCTGGGAGTTTCGGCACCGTGACGATTCGCAACGAGACGGGCGAAGAGCGCCACGTCAGCGTCAACATTGCAGGCCAGATGCGGGCGTACTAGTCGTGGAAGGCCCTACGGTCAAAGGGTTCACCTTGGTGGAGCTGATGGTGGCGCTTGTCCTGCTGTCTGTGGCTGCGCTCGGGCTGACGAGCACGCTAATCAGCACGCACCGGGCGTTGAGAGTCAGCCAGAAATGGATGGAAGCGACGCAGTTGGCGATCGAGGGCATCGAACAGCTACGCGCTGGTCAGGTTCCCGCCTCGGCGCCAAGCGCGGGGGCCTTTGCTCGCTCTGCGGTCATCGTACCCTGGGACGGGCATTTCGGATTGCAGCAACTGGAGGTGACGGTGTCATGGAACGATGGCGAACAGCACAGGTTCCAGCTGGTAACATTGGCACGCCGCTGAAGCCAGACCTCGGCACTCAGCGCGGCACGAGCTTGGTCGAGCTGCTCACCAGCATGGTGTGCGTCTCGCTGTTGATGGCGATGTCCTACGGTTTTGCCTGCAACGCCTTTTTGAGCGCGCGGGTACAGGAGGGGAAAAGCGACGCTCAGGAGGTGACGCTCATGGCGATCGACCTTCTGACGCGCGAAGTGCGCATGGCCGGCTTCAGTGCCGCGGGGAAGCCTGTGATTGGTGTGCGTGTCGCTGCCGCAGAATACGTGGAAGTGGCGAGCGACTTCGACGGAGACGGCGATAGCGACGAGGCCAACGAACTGATCGCGTATAGTTATAATGACAACAAGCACCAGCTCGTCCGGGCCACCGGTGGCGCCAGTCCACAGCCGTTGGTGCCGAACGTGCCACCGGGTGGGCTCCGATTTTCGTACTTCGATGCAAGCGGAGCCGAGATTCCCGTGTCCGCCGGAACCCTGCCGCTCGAACAGCGTCGGCGTATTCGCCGCGTCGACGTTGTGTTACGCACGCAGTCGGCGGATGCCGACCCGGCCGGCGCGTTGCCGTCTATCTCCACGGTGTCGAGCAGCATTTGCCTCCGCAACCAGTAGTCAGATCGATGACTCAGCGCGGCACCGCATTGGTCGTCACTCTGAGCATTATCATGGTCCTGTTGCCTCTGGGGGCCTACCTGGTCCTGCAGTGCCGTACGGATCTGATGATTCAGCGCAATTTCCGCAACGAAGTGGAGGCGTTCTACGTCGCCGAAGCCGGACTCGATCACGCCGTTGCTGACATCCCCCCGGGGCAGTCTTTCGACGATGTTCTGGCCGGCCCTGACGGCATCGCCGGCACCGCCGATGATGGCCTTTTTCCATTCAGCGAGGGAGCGGCGGGTGAGTTCCCGTATCCGCCGTTTCACTATGAGGTGCGCGTTACCCCGACCGCAAACAACTCGCTCTCCATTCTGAGTCATGGCACCGGGAAAGACGGCGCTACCAAAGTGGTCGGGGCATTGGTCTCGCGCTCCCCGCTCCCCTTCACTCCAGCTGCGCTATATGTCCAGAACAATATGGGACGAGTGGAACTCGGCCCTGGCACGTTCTTGTTGTCCGGGTTGGACCATCGTCTGGATGATACACCAGAGAAGCCGAGCGGAACCGCGGCGCCGGTCCCTGCTTTGGGCAGCCCAGATGGCGAGGCGGAGTCGGCGTTGCGAAACCATCTGCCCGATGAACTCGCCGGGCGCTTCCTCGGTGCCGGTGGCCCTCCGAGCATAGCCGTGACTCCGCCTTTCGATGTTGGGGCGCTGGCGTTGCGATTGGCTGACCAGCCCCAATGCGCCAGATTCGGTGCCGTCGCCTCCGGTGAGTCGCTGGAATTCGGAACGCCACGCGTACCGCAGATCTCGCTCGTAAGCGGCGACGTCGAGGTGCCCGGTCGCCTTGTTGGCAATGGCGTGCTCGTCATTCAGGGCACTTTGCACGTCGGCGGCACGTTCGACTTCACCGGAATTGTGATCGCGTTGGGGGGGCTGGTCTTTGACCCGTCAAGCAATGTCGAGATCGCTGGCGCGTTCTGGCATGGAAGGACAGAGGACGAGCGGCTGCGGCTGCTGGGGACGGGCGCGATCATGTACAGTAGCTTGGCCCTTGCCGGCGTCGACAACGCATTCCCCGGACTGCTTCCTCATGCGGCGGTCGTGACGGGTTGGGTCGAAGAGTTGTAAATCCTCCCGTCTTGGGAGTAACGAGCTAGGCGTAATGCGGGGGCCGGCGGGCTTTGCAAGCGGCAGGGTCGGGCGATATAAGATAAGAAGGCGTTTGTCCCTGCCTATGGAGAGAAAATGGCAAAGAAAATTCTAGTCGTGGAAGATGACACTGACAACCGCCGCATCGTCGCTAAGGTGCTCTCCGTCGAAGGCTACCGTGTCATCGAAGCGACCGATGGAGTCGAGGCCCTCTCCCAGGCGCGGAGCGAACACCCCGATTTGATTCTCATGGACCTGGCCATGCCCAACATAGATGGATGGGAGGCGACACGACAATTGAAGGGCGATCCCCAAACGCGCAGTATCCCCGTGGTGGCGCTGACTGCGGTTGCCATGCGTGGCGATGAAGAGCAGGCCCGTGCGGCTGGCTGCGACGACTACCTCCCAAAGCCAGCCCGGCCGGTTGCCATTCGTGCCATGGTGAAGAAATACACCGGCGGAGCGGCCTGACCCAGCAGCCTCGTTAGGCTGCGGAGGCAAAAGACTCTAATGAAGCACAGAATCCTGGTTGTCGACGATAACCCCGATAGCGTGACCATTATGCGCGGCATCCTTGAAGGCCGGGGGTATGAAGTGGCCTCCGCAGCGAGCGGTGCCGAAGCCCTCCAGTTTCTCGCCAAGGAAACCGTGGATATGGTCCTGCTCGACGTCATGATGCCCAAAATGAGCGGCATGGAGGTGCTGCAGCACATTAAGGACGATGCCACTACCGGCCGCTTGCCGGTGATCTTGGTGACCGCCAAGACCCAGGATGAAGATCTCCTCAGCGGCTACCAGTACGGTGCCGATTACTACATCACGAAACCTTTCACCGCTAAGCAACTAGTCTACGGCATCGAGCTGATCCTCGGCAAAGGGGAATCGGTTGGCTGAACGTGGGTGCCTGATCGCCTTCGAAGGCATCGAGGGCGCGGGCAAATCCACGCAGATCCGCCGTGTGGCGGCGGTGTTGAGCGCGCGTAGTGTCGCCGTGGTGGAAACGCGTGAACCCGGCGGCACTGCCGTTGGTACGGAGGTGCGCCGGATCCTCATGCAGTTGTCCGAGACGCCCCCGACTCCGTTGGCCGAACTGTTGCTGTATCTTGCCGATCGCGCCCAACACGTTGCCCAGGTCATCGCTCCTGCGATCGCCAGCGGCCAGGTGGTGCTGACGGATCGCTTCTCTGCTTCGACCATCGCCTACCAGGGATACGCGCGGCGATTGGATCTCGCGATGGTCACCCGCCTCGATGCCATCGCCCGCCAAGGTGTGGCTCCCGCCCTCACCGTGCTGCTCGATTGCCCAGTGGAGATGGGATTGCAGCGCGCCCGCGGGGACGACCGCTTCCATCGTGAGGAGCAGGAGTTTCACGAGCGTGTTCGCGCCGGGTTCCTCTCCCTTGCCCGTGAAGACTGGGATCGCTATTGCGTCATCGATGCGACGGCTCCACCGGAGGAAATCGAGCGACAGGCCGTCGCCGCAGTGATGCAATGTCTCAACCCCCGGTAGGCTTCGCGGCCGTTCGCGGACACGAGCGTAGGCGCGAGTTCCTGCGCGCCGCCGTGGCACATGAACGCCTGCCGCACGCGCTCCTGTTCGTGGGACCAGAGGGGGTGGGGAAACGTTCCTTGGCGCTCGCCTTGATGACGTGGCTCCAATGTGAACACGGCGGCGACGATGCCTGCGGCCGCTGCGCCGCGTGCCGGCAGATGGCGGCCGGAAGCCACCTGGATTTTCAGCTGGTCACCGTGGCGCCCGGGAAGAAAGAGGTCGGTATCGATCGCATCCGTGAGGTCAAGCGCTTCATGCAGCTGCGGCCGGTTGGCGATAAAGCCAAGGTCGTCCTCATCGACGATGCCCACCTGCTGACCGTTGCGGCGCAGAACGCACTCCTGAAGGTCCTGGAAGAGCCACCCGCGCGCTCGTTTCTCGTGCTCGTATCGAACAACCCTGACGCGCTTCTGGCCACCGTCCGCTCACGCTGCCAGCGCATCCACTTTGGTCCCTTGCCCATCGATACGGTTGTGGACATCCTGACTGCGGGTTCAGATATGGACGTGGCCACGGCACGTGAACTGGCCGTGCTGGCGGAGGGCAGTCCTGGGCGTGCCCTGACCCTGAGAAAGTGCCTCGCCGGTGAGAGCCGGGAGCAATGGCGGCAGCGGCTTGCCGGCCTCGACCAGGCCCGTTATGTTCGGCTGGCGCAAACGGCAACTGAACTGAACTCGCCCGAGAGCCAGGTGGCAGCGAAACTCGAAATGCTCTTGTCCCAGCTCCGCGATGACGCGGTACGTTCTCTTCGTGCCGAGGAGACTGCACCCGACCCTTCGGCCGCAACGGCGACGAGTCTGCGGACGATTCTGCAGCGTGCGGATGCGGCGGAGGCTGCCTGGAACCTCATCCGTCGCGGCAACCCCAACCGACAGCTTTTGCTCGAAGCGTTGCTGTTACGCCTGGCAGCTTCCTGATGGGCTCAGCCGCAGACCGTTTGCGGTTCGAAGGTTCGTTCGAACCGAGGGCGCAGTAGCACACTGCGAGGAGTGACTTGCCGTGGATCGATTCTACGTCACCACGCCGATCTATTACATCAACGCCGAGCCGCATCTCGGTCACACGTACACCACCGTCATCGCTGACACCTTGGCGCGGTTTCATCGCGCCCGTGGGCACCGAACGTTCTTTACCACCGGGACGGATGAGCATGGCGACAAGATTGCGGCGGCGGCGACCGCGGCAGGTGAGGCGCCGCGAGCCTATGCCGATCGCCTCAGCCGGCTCTTCCGCGACACCTGGGACACGTGTGGTTTTCGGTATGATCATTTCGTCCGGACCACGGACGAGTGCCATGTGCGCACGGTGCAGGAGTTCCTGAGCCGCGTCCACGCCCAAGGCGACATCTACTTCAGCCGCTACGGTGGGCTGTACTGCACCGGTTGCGAGCGCTTCTACACCGAAAAGGAGCTGGTCGACGGCAAGTGCCCCGATCACCTGACGCCGCCGACCTTCATCGAGGAAGAGAATTACTTCTTCCGCATGACCAAGTATCAGGCTCAGTGGATTGCGCACCTCGAAAAACACCCCGACACCATCGTTCCGGAGCACTATCGCAATGAGGTGTTGGCCATGCTGCGTAGCGGGGCCTTACCCGACCTGTGCATCTCGCGCCCGAAGCACCGGCTGCAGTGGGGTATCGAGCTGCCATTCGATCGCAACTACGTCGCCTACGTCTGGTGGGATGCGCTGATCAATTACGTCAGCGCGCTGCGGGCGCATGGAGAAGAGACCTTCGAAGCCATGTGGCCGGTGGCCCATCACGTGATGGCAAAGGACATCCTGAAACAGCACGGCATCTTTTGGCCGACTATGCTGATGGCGATGGGGTTGCCGTTGTTCAAGCGCTTGCTGGTCCACGGCTACTGGGTTCGTGGCGAGAGCAAGATGTCCAAGAGCCTGGGCAACGTCATCCGGCCGCTGGACATGAAGGCGCGCTACGGGATGGATGCGTTGCGCTACTTCCTGTTGCGCGAGATGGCTTTTGGGCAGGACGCCGTGTTCAGCGAAGACGCCTTCATCACCCGCGTCAACGCCGATCTGGCCAACAATCTCGGCAATCTCGTGAGCCGTACACTCTCCATGCAACAGCGCTACTTCGACGGCGTCGTCCAAGCGCAGGGGGCGCCGACAGCGGACGACGAGGCGCTGCAAGCCGTCTTCGCGGAAGCGTACAGCGAGGTGCCCCGGTTGACGGACGAACTGGCGTTTCACCATGCCCTCGAAACGCTGTGGCGCGCCCTCGATCACGTGAACAAGTACATCGTGGTGACGGCCCCGTTCACGCTGGCCAAGGATCCGGCGCAGCGACCACGCGTTGGGGCCATTCTGCATCAGCTTCTCGAGGCGCTGCGGGCGACGGCCTTGCTGCTCATGTGGTCGTTACCTGAAACCAGCACCCGCATCTTCGAACTCCTCGGGCTGGAACCGATCGCGGCTTTGCCGCCCGATCTTTCCTGGGGCCGGAACTTTTCTCCGGCGCATCGCACCCAGCCGGCAGTCGTCCTTTTCCCGCGCATCGAAACCGGCGCGAAGCCTTGAAATGAGTCCAGCGGCCCTGCCCGTTGCGCTCCCCGCCGGCGCGACGCTCATCGATTCACATTGCCATCTTGATGAGGAGCGCTTCGATGCCGACCGCGATGCGGCCATGGCGCGGGCGCTGGCCGCGGGCGTCACCCGTATGGTGACCATCGGTGCCAGCGGTGGAATGCAGGCGAATCACGATGCGCTCGCCCTGGCCGCGCGGCATACGGCCATTTTTGCGACCGTTGGCGTACATCCGCACGAAGCCCGCACGGTGTCGGCGGCGGTCCTCGACGAGATCACCCGCCTGGCCAGTGCTCCAAAAGTAGTTGCCATCGGCGAGACGGGGCTCGATTACCACTACGACAATTCGCCACGGCCCGTGCAGCGCGAGGCCTTCCGGCAGTTCATTCGGCTGGCACGACAGTTGACGCTGCCGCTGGTGGTTCACCTGCGCGATGCCTACGAGGATGCGCTGACGATCCTGCGCCAAGAGAAGGCGGCAGATATCGGCGGCGTCATTCATTGTTTCAGCGGCGACCGCAGCACGGCACGGAGCTTTCTGGACCTGGGATTCGATATCTCCTTCAGCGGCATCGTGACCTTCAAGAACGCCGAAGAACTCCGCGCCGTGGCCCGGATGGTGCCCGCCGATCGCTTCCTGGTCGAGACCGATGCGCCGTTCCTGGCCCCGGTGCCATACCGTGGCAAACGCAACGAGCCGGCCTACGTGATCTACGCCGCCGCGGCCATCGCCGAGATCCGCCAACAGCCACTGGAAGACATCGCCACGCTGACGCGCGCCAACACCGAGCGCTGCTTCCGCCTGCCGCAGTCCTGAGCGTAGTGCCGCCGTTCGCAATCGCGGCGGCGTAGCCGGCGATGGTGGCGTCCGCGAGCGCGGCGATCAGCCCGTCTGTACAGACCTGAAGAGTTCTGTCTATAGCGCGACGATCGAATTCATATCCTACCTCGCTTTTCTCGTGCCACGGTTGGAGTATGCTGGCGGTGGTTTCCCGATGTTGACTGCGGTGCCCCCGTGGTCGGCTTAACCAAGAAGGAGGGTACAAATGGTGCAGCGTTCGATGAAGCGTGGAATACAGGTCGCCGTATTCACGGGCGTCTTTGTGGCCGGCTTTCTGTGCGGGTCGATGACCCAGCAGCGGGCCGATGCGCAGCTTGGCGAGCTGGGTAAGGAAGCCGTGAAGCAGGCGGGTGAATCCGGTGGGGCGTTGGGCTCGGTTGTCAAGTTGGGGGAGTCCATCGTCGACATGCAGCAGCACGTGGACGGACTGCAGAAGAACATCGAAGTCTTGAAGAAGGTCAAAGCGGGCCTGGGCGGCTGAACGCCTCTCGGCCTGCGTCCACGGAAAATGTTGTCCGGCTGGCCGGAGGGGCACCGCGTGTGCCCATCCGGCTCAGTCGCACTTCAATGTGCGCAAGGGGGGTACGACAATGCTGAAAGAGTTCAAAGAATTCGCCATGCGCGGCAACGTGCTGGACATGGCGGTGGGCATCATCATCGGCGCCGCATTCGGTAAGATCATCACCTCGTTCGTCAGCGACATCTTGATGCCTCCACTTGGACTGCTGCTTGGCAAAGTGGACTTCTCGAATCTGTTCATCGACCTGTCCGGACAGTCGCACCCCTCTTTGCAGGCGGCCAAGGCTGCCGGCGCACCGACCCTCAACTACGGCATGTTCCTCAACACCGTGCTCGACTTTGCGATCGTCGCCTTTGCGGTGTTTATGCTGATCAGGCAGGTGAACCGTTTCCTCCCGAAGCCGGCGCCGGCTCCGGCCTCGACCCGCGAGTGCCCGCATTGCTTGTCGGCGATGCCGCTGAAGGCGACGCGCTGCGCGCACTGCACCTCCGACGTGCCCCCGGCGTGAGTGACCAGCATCATGGGTCTGCGAATGCCCCGACAGTGGCGGGTCGCCCTCGTGCTGGTGATCGGTGGGTGCGGCCACTGGCGCGACCGTAGGCCTGCTGCACGGTCTGTGGTCCGGCAACGAGTTAGATCCAGGGTTCGTGAACTTCGTTGAACGGCGCCTGCGCGAACGCGGATACGAGCCGATCGGCTGGCGTTGAATCCGACGAGGTTCCGCCGCACGACTTGCGCAAGCTGATCCTCACTGATACTTCGCCGTCCTATGCCCGGAACTATGAAACTTGGCGTGACGATGTTCGCCACCGACCAGAGCATCGGCCCGGTTGATCTGGCTCGGGCGGTCGAGACGCGCGGCTTTTACTCGCTCTACATCCCGGAGCACACGCATATTCCGACCAGCCGCCGGACACCGCCCCCGACCGGAGACAAAGAGCTGCCCGAGGAATACAAGCGCTCCTTGGATCCGTTCGTGGCTCTGGCTGCTGCCGCGGGGGTCACTTCGCGCATCAAGCTCGGCACCGGCATCTGCCTGGTGGCGCAGCGTGATCCCATCGTAACCGCCAAGGAAGTGGCGACGCTCGATCTGATTTCCAATGGCCGGTTCGTGTTCGGTATCGGGTTCGGATGGAACCAGGATGAAATGGAAAGTCACGGCGTCGACTTTCCCCGGCGGCGCGAACGGGTCCGAGAGCACGTCCTGGCGATGCAGAGACTGTGGACCAACGAGAAGGCATCCTTTGAAGGGGAGTTCGTGCGCTTCGAGGAGAGCTGGTCGTGGCCCAAGCCGCTGCAGCAGCCCCGTCCGCCGATTCTCATTGGTGGCGCCGCCGGGCCCAAGCTATTCAAGCATATCGCCGAGTACGCCGACGGCTGGATTCCCATCGGCGGTGCCGGCGTGCGCGCAGCGCTGTCCGATTTGCAGCGGGCGATGCGTGAGGCCGGGCGCGATCCGGCTGACCTTCGGGTGGTGCCGTTCGGAACCATTCCCGATGCGGGCAAGCTGGAGTACTACCATTCACTCGGTATCACCGAGGTCGTCCTCCGCATCCCCTCGGTCCCGGCCGACACGGTACTGCGGCTGTTGGACGAATACGCCAAGCTGCTGTAGCTGAGCATCGAAACACATCAGCGCCAGAGAGGTTGAGGCTTATGGAAGTACGCGAGCGGACGATCCCGCAACTGGTACAAGGCGCCGCCGCGCGTTTTGGCGATCGCCACGCCATCGAGGACGGCGGGGTTACGCTGACCTACACTGATCTGGCGCTGGCGGGCGAGCGGGCGGCGCGCGCCTTCTGTGCCGCCCGCATCAAGCCGGGTGACCGCGTCGCGATCTGGGCCCCCAACATCTATGAGTGGATTCTCGCCGTCATTGGCCTCCAATCGGTTGGTGGTGTGCTGGTTCCCCTCAACACGCGCCTGAAGGGCGGTGAAGCCGGCTACATCCTCGCCAAGAGCGGTGCCCGCATTCTCTTCACCGTTCGCGAGTTCCTCGGCAACCGCTATGTGGAGCTGCTGCGCAGCGCGCTGGGCGGCTCCGGCGCGGGCCGGCCGATTGCGGAGCTTCCCGCTCTCGAGCGCATCGTCCTGTTGCGCGATGAACCTTCCCCTAACCCCCTCCTTGCCAAGGAGGGGGAAGGGGGAGGTCGCGGCGAGGAAGATGGTATCCCGACGTGGTCCGACTTCGTTCGGCTGGGCAGAACCGTCCCCGCCGACGAGGCGCAGCGGCGTCTGGCCGCGGTGTCGCCGGATGACCTCGCCGACATCCTGTTCACCTCGGGCACGACGGGGAAGCCGAAGGGCGTGATGACGACGCACGAACAGAACCTGCGCGCCTTCGACGCCTGGTCCGGCATCGTGGGCCTGCGTGCCGGCGACCGCTACTTGATCGTG